>CAZTTZ010000024.1:0-6878 GCA_964616065.1 uncultured Candidatus Saccharibacteria bacterium
TTAAAACCCCGCATGGCAAAATTATCACTCCTGCATTTGTACCTGTGGCAACTTTGGGTGTAATAAAAGGAGGGCTTGATTTTAAGGATTTAGAATTAACAAAAACCCAATGCCAAATTGTAAATACTTTTCATTTTTTAGATTTAGATAGGATAGAGGAGGTAGAGAAGTTTGGCGGTCTTCATAAATTTTTCAATTTTCAAAAGCCAATTTTTACTGATTCTGGAGGGTTCCAGGTATTTAGTTTAGGTAAAGGGGCAGAATTGGGTTTAGGAAAGATTGGCTCTATTTTCCCGGAAAACAACATCCAAAAGAAGACAGAAAACAGCAAATTGGTTAAAAGGATTACTCAAAAAGGAATTCTGTTTAGATCTCCGCGTGATGGAAGAAAAATATATCTAACGCCTGAACTTTCGGCTCAAACTCAAATTAAATTGGGGGCTGATTTTATTTATCTTTTAGATGTCTGTGGTTCACCTTTAGACAATTTTGAAACAGCCAAAAAAGAAATGGAATTAAGCCACTGGTGGTTTGAGAGGTTTTTAAAGGTAAAAATTCCTCCAACTCAACAAGTTTTTGGAATAATTCAAGGAGGTATTTATAAAGAATTAAGAAAAATTTCAACTCAATTTGTAAATAATTTACCGGTTTTTGGAATTGCCATTGGAGGAGCTTTGGGTAAAAGCAAAAATGAAATGTATAAAACTATATCCTTTGTCAATAGATATATTGATTGGCAAAGACCTCATCATCTTTTAGGAATTGGAGATTTGGAGGTTTTAGAAAAAATCATTAAGCTTGGAATAGATCTTTTTGATTGTGCCTTGCCAACAAGAATTGCCAGGCATGGAACTGCTTTAACTTCCAAAGGATATTTCAATATATTGAAAAATCAATACAAGGGCAAATTTAGGCCTATTGAAAAAGGTTGTCGTTGCTTTACTTGTCAGAATTATTCAATTGCTCAACTCAATTTCTTATTTAAAGCCAAAGAACAATTAGCCGGCAGGCTACTTACAATTCACAATCTTTATTTTTTAGAAACCCAACTTGAAAAAATTAGAGAAAAAATTGAAATGAAGAAACTCTAAATTAGTAGATTTCAAAGCCTAAATAGTTAGTTTGAGGTTTTCTGAAATAATAAAAAGCTTTTTCAACTTTTGCAGAAGGCGGCCCTTCTAAAATTTTGTCTAAAAATTCCTGAAGGTTCTTCTCATTGCCTTGTCCAATAATTTCTATTCCTCCGTCTTCTAAATTCTCGGCTTTTCCTGATATTCCCAACAAACCTGCCCATTTTTGAGCAAAAAATCTAAAACCAACCCCCTGAACCCAACCATAAGCTTTAAAATAAAGCTCTATATTTTGATTTTCAAAGTCCTCTAGAGTAATTGCTTCTTCAATTGAAAATTCTCCTACTTTGGTTCTAATTAATTCTTTCAAAAAAGCCCCTGTATTTAATTCTTCTCCTAAGTCATTAGCAAAACTTCTTACATAAAACCCAGAGCTTACCTTTAATTTAATTTTTATTTCTGCTAACAATCCAGCCTCTTTGGGTTTTGGAGGGCTATAATTTAAAAGCGAAGCTTCTTTTAGAAACACCCTTTTGGGTTTTAATTCTACTTTTTTGCCCTCCCTTGCTAATTTATATGCCCGCTTACCTGAAATTTTAACTGCCGAATATGGCGGAGGGGTCTGTAAAACTTCTCCTTTAAATTTATTTAAAATCTTCTTTATTTCTTCTTGACTGGGCCATTTTTCTACTTTCAGATAAGTGATTTCGCCCTCCTTATCATACGTGCTAGATACAGCGCCCAAAACAATTGTTGCAGTATATTCTTTTTCTTTACCTTTTAAAAACTCTGTTAATTTTTTTGTGCCTTCTTTTTTAATTCCAATAATTAAAACCCCCTCTGCCTGGGGGTCTAAAGTGCCACCATGTCCAATTTTTTTCTCTTTTAACTCTTTCTTTAAAAACCGAATTAAGTCATAAGAGCTCCATCCTTTTGGTTTGTAAAAAACTGCGATTCCTTTCATTTAATTTTTGCCTCTAATTTTGCCACCTTTTTTCTAAAGCAGCAAATTCATCACGGGAAACTTTTTGTTTAAGTTCATTTTTAATAAACTCAATATCAAGCTTGATGATTTCTAAAGTTTCATCAATTTTATTAAATCTCAAATCATGTTCTTGTAATTTTTCTGTATTCGCTCCCACTTTCTCGGCCACCATTTCAATTCTATCCTGAAGGACTTCTGCTACAACATCAAAATGTCGTTTTGTTTCTTTCTTATATTCGTCTAAAATTTTCCTCATCTCTTCCTTCATATTTTTACACTATCAACTCCAAATAAATCTGTCAATTAAGTCAAGGTAAGGTAAATTTGATGCTAAATAAAATTTGGGGCTGCTGTGGGTTTCGGGTTGACTTATTTTAAGTTTTTATGTATTTTTAGTTTAACATTGCTCTTTTTAAGGAGGTGAGGCGAATGACCCAAAATGAACTTGTCCAAAAAGTAAAGGAGATTCTTGCCCAGCAGTTGATGATAAGCTTGGAAGAAGTTAAAGAAGAAGCTAACCTTGTAGAAGATCTTGCGGCTGACTCTCTCGATATCGTAGAGATTGTTATGAAGTTTGAAGAAGAGTTTGCAATCAATATCCCCGATGAAGAAGTAGAAAAAATCCGAACCGTTAGAGATGTAATTGGCTATTTAGAAGAAAAGGTTTTAGAGAAAAAGGCTTAAAAATAAGGGCGCTGATAAACCAGCGCCCTTTCTATTTACCCAAACTGCGCAAAATGTCACTTTACACATAAGACCGCTGATAAATGGTTTGACTGTCAAAGAGAGATATTTTATTTTAAACTAAAAAGATGGTCTCAAAATATTTAGAAGATTTAAATAAAGAGCAGGTTGAGGCGGTAACTCACAAAGAAGGGCCTCTTTTAATTGTGGCAGGTGCGGGTACAGGTAAAACTACGGTTATAACTTGCCGTCTTGCGTATTTAATTGACCAAGATCTTGCAAAGCCTAACGAAATTTTAGCCGTCACATTTACGGATAAAGCGGCTCAGGAGATGGAAGAAAGAGTAGATAAGCTTTTGCCTTATGGATATTTAGATCTTTGGGTCTCAACCTTTCATTCATTTTGCCAAAGAATTTTAAGAGAGCATGGATTAGACATAGGCATTCCAACTAACTTTAAAGTTTTAGATCAAACTACAGCCTGGCTTCTTGTAAGAAAAAATTTAGAAAGGTTCCATTTGGATTATTATCAGCCTCTTGGAAACCCAACCAAGTTTATTCATGCTTTAATCGAACATTTTGCAAGGTGCAAAGATCAGGGAATTTATCCGGAAGATTATCTAGATTACTATTCAAAACTCACAAAAAAAGTAAATCTTTCAGAAGAGGATAAAGCAGAATTAGAACGAATCAAAGAAGTAGCCCAATCTTATCAAATTTATCAACAAATTCTTTTAGATAATAACTTTTTGGATTTTGGTGACCTGATTAATTATTGCTTAAAACTTTTCAAAGCCCGGCCAAAAATTCTTCAACAATACAGAAATCAGTTTAAATATATTTTAGTTGACGAGTTCCAAGATACAAACTGGGCTCAATATGAGTTGGTAAAATTACTTGCTGAACCAAGGCGTAATATTACTGTCACCGGAGATGATGATCAGGCTATCTATAGGTGGAGAGGGGCGTCTTTTAATAATGTCATCCGTTTTAAGGAAGATTTTCCCGAAGCAAAAGAGGTAGTTTTGGTAAAAAATTACCGATCATGTCAAAATATTTTAGATCTTGCATACAAATTTATTCAACTGAATAACCCCAATAGATTAGAATATCAACTCAACCAAGATAAAAACCTATTGGAGGAGGCAGCAAAAAAAGGTATTAATCTAAAAACATTTAAAAAAATCTCAAAAAGACTGCTTGCCCAAACTGATGAAACAGGTCTTATTGAATATCTTCATTTTAGATCTCAAGAAGAAGAAGTTAGGGGAGTGATTGACAAAATAGAACAACTACTTGAAGAAGGTAAGGCCCAATCTCTTTCTGATTTTGCAATTTTGGTCCGCTCAAATGACGCTGCCAAACCTTTTGAGAATGAATTAGAAAGAAGAAACCTTCCTTATCAGTTTCTTGCTTCAAAAGGGTTATACTCTCAACCAATCATCTTAGATATAATTTCCTATTTCAAGCTTTTGGACAATTATCATGAAAGCCCCGCGGTTTTTAGAATTTTATCTTCACCTGTTGTCAATTTGCCAAGTGAAGACATTGTCAAATTAGTAGATTTTGCCAAAAGAAAAACACTTTCATTATATGAGGCTTTAGTGCGTCATTCTGATATCCAAGATTTGCAAGAAAAAACAAGAAAGAAGATAGACTCTTTTCTTAAGATGTTAAAAGAACACACAAAACTTGCCCAAACCCAAAATACAAGCACTGTATTTTTACGCTTTTTAAATAACTCAGGCTATCTCAAATATTTGGTAAAGAACAATAAAACAAAAGAAATAAACTTTTTAAATCAATTTTATAAAAAAATAAAACAGTTTGAGGAAACCCAACTTGAATTGAGAGTGTCGGCTTTTTTAGAGATTCTTAATATGGAAATTGAATCAGGAGAGGCAGGTTCACTTGAGTTTGATATAGAGGCAGGCCCGGATATGGTAAAAATTATGACTATTCACTCAGCCAAAGGATTAGAATTTCCTTTTGTGTTTTTAGTGAATCTTGTTGATAAACGCTTTCCAACAATTGAAAGAAGAGATCCGATCGAAATTCCAAAAGATTTAATGAGAGATATTGTGCCGTCGGGCGATGTTCATTTGCAAGAAGAAAGGAGGCTTTTTTATGTAGGAATGACCCGAGCCAAAAAAGGCTTGTTTTTCACCTCAGCCGATGATTATGGTGGCATAAAACCAAAAAAACCTTCAAGATTTTTGTATGAATTAGAAATAGTTGAAGATAAAAAACCAATTGAGCAAAAGGTTTTGTTTGAAATACCAAAATTTTATACGCCTTCTAAAAAAATAAAGTTACCCTTACCTCCTTATTTCTCCTACACCCAACTTGCCGCATTTGAAAAATGCCCCTTACAATACAAATTTGCCTTTATTTTAAAAATTCCTCGAGCCGGCTCTGCAACTTTAAGTTTTGGAAAGACAATGCATAATACACTTTTTAAGTTTGTGAAAGAATCTCTAATCAATGATAAATTATCATTGAAAGATTTATTGAAAATTTATGATGAAGAATGGATTGACGAATGGTATGAATCAAAAACCCAAAAAGAAAAATATTATCAATTGGGTAAAAATTCTCTAAAAATTTTTCTAGAAAACTTTCGAAGAAAAAAGCCAAAAGTTAAATTGCTTGAAAACACGCCAGCCTTGGAATTAAATTTTAACTTTAAATTAAAAGATTATACAATTAAGGGGCAAATTGATAGAATAGATGAATTAAAAGAAAAAGAAGTAGAAATAATTGATTACAAAACTGGCAAAGCAAGAGAAAAACTCTCAAAAGAGGATAAAGAACAACTTTTAATTTATCAAATTGCGGCAGAAAAAGTTTTGAATCTAGTGCCAAAAAGACTTACATATTATTATTTAGATGAGGGGAGGGAAGTGTCATTTGAACCATCTTTGCAAGAAAAAGAAGATTTTAAAGAAAGACTCCTTCAGTCTATTGAAAAAATTAAAAAGAGCAATTTTGAGCCAACCCCAGGCTATTATTGCAAATTTTGTGACTTTAAAGATATCTGCGAGTTTCGCCAAATCTCATAACTCTCTTTAATAATCTTCTTTCTCAATTATATTGATCAAGCAATATCTAAAAATTTTTCAAAAGAAATCTTAATCCCACATGAGATGGGTCTGACTGACAGTTGAAAGCGGTCAGACCCCTGCAAAAATTTTCCACAGGTTAAACTATTGACACCCCTTTTCGAAAAAAGCGAAAAATAATATAGTAAAAATCGCTTGTATTGGGTATCCAATGGTTATGGAACAAAACGAAAAAAGTCGCTATATTTCTCTAAAAGAGGCAGAAAAAATAACACACTACTCTACCAACTATTTAGGTTTACGCGCACGGCAGGGTAAACTCAAAGCTATAAAAATAGGCCGGGGCTGGTTTACCAAAAAAGAATGGCTGGAGGAGTATATAAAAGGAGTGGAAGAATATAAAGCCAAAAGAAGAAATCAAAAAGTTAAAAAGGAAACTCTAAAACCTCCTTTATCCAAAACCCAAAAGCATCTTTTTCTTCCAAAACCAGTTTCTATTCTCCTTTCTCTTTTCATTCTTGCGTCTTTTATCTCTTTTACCCTTGCTTGTCCTTCTTCTTTTTTCTCCTCTCTTAAATCAACTTTTTCTCCTTTTGCCTCCTCTCTTTTGTCTTTAAAAGATGAATTTCAATCTCCTTCCTTTTCTTTTTCTTCTCCTAAATCATCCTTTAATCCAGTTTCTTCCTTTCATTCCTTTTTAAAAGACTCAAAATATCTTTCACAAAAAGAAACAATCTTTATCTCTCTGGCAGACCTATCCTCTTTATTATCTCCATCAGAACCAATTAAAAAAGCAGAAATAAAAGATTATTTCTCCTATCTTGGTTACTTTCTAAAAACAAAGACAAAAACCCTTTTGTCTTTAATCTGGCCAGAGAGGTTTTTAAAAGAAGAAGACTCTCTTTTATCTTTAGAATCTCAAAAACAAACAAAACCTCTTTCTTTTGAATCTCAAAACCAAATCATTATCCTTGAAAAACAAATAGAGTCTCTTTTTAAAGATAAAGAAATAAATGAAAGAAAAATACAATCTCTAAAAGAACAAATTAACCTCTTAAAAGAAAAAGGAATTACTCA
>CAZTTZ010000025.1:0-6688 GCA_964616065.1 uncultured Candidatus Saccharibacteria bacterium
AATGTATTTCCAAAGAATTTTTTATGATTTTATAGAACTTGTTATATAATAAAAAATATGGAGAAAATTTTGTGGCATACACTTGGTTTTAAAGAGGTTGCTAAAGTATTAAGGACAAATTTACAAGAAGGGCTTTCTGCCAGTGAAGTAGAGAAAAGAAAAAGAGCCTTTGGAAGCAATGAGTTACCCGCAAAAAAGCCAATTTCTTCTTTTTGGCTTTTTCTTTCTCAATTTAAAAGCCCTCTTGTTTATATCTTACTTATTGGAGCAATAGCAACTTTCTTTTTCCGTGAATTTACCGACTGCCTTGTTATCTTAGGGGCGGTTTTTGTAAATACAATTGTTGGATTTTTGCAAGAGAAAAAAGCCCAAAACACATTAAGGGCTTTAAAAAAGGTGGTAAAGCATAAAGCCGAAGTTTTAAGAGATAGCAAACTAAAAATTGTTGACTCTGAAGAGCTTGTACCTGGGGATATTATTATTCTAAATCCGGGAGAGAGGGTTCCTGCAGATGGAAGATTAGTTGAAGCCCACAGGCTCAAAATCAATGAAATGGCTTTAACTGGAGAATGGATGCCGGCTAACAAGCATACAGACATTCTACCAGAAGAGACACCTCTGGCTGATAGAGACAACATGGTTTATATGGGCACTATTGTAGAATCAGGGTTTGGGAGAGCAGTTGTTGTAAATATCGGAGAAAATACAGAAATTGGCAAGGTAGCCAAACTTATTAAGGAGACAAAGGAAGAAAAAACACCTTATCAGAAAAAACTTGCACATTTTTCAAAAATCATTGGAATAGTTGTTGTTATAATCTCTCTTTTTATTTTTATTGAAGGGATGGTTACATTAAAAGAGATATCTTTGTTTGAGAGATTCAAAGAAATGTTTACTACCGCCATTGCAGTTGCCGTGGCAGCAATACCCGAGGGCTTACCTGTAGCAATGACAATAATTTTGGCTTTAGGAATGCAAAAAATTCTACAAAGAAAGGGTTTGGTACGGAAATTAGTGGCAGCTGAAACTTTAGGAAGTACCTCAGTTATTGCTACCGATAAAACTGGTACTCTCACAGAAGGTAAGATGGCAGTTGCTAAAGTTATAGGCAAAAGAGAAGCAATTTTAAAATGTGCCCTTTTGACTTCTGAAGCATTTATTGAAAACCCACAAGAGGTAAAAGAAAAATGGATTATCCGAGGCAAACCCACAGAAAGAGCTTTATTAAAAGCATCAATTGAATTATATGGGTATCAATTTTTAAAAGATTGGGAGAAAAAAAGAGTTGATCAAATATTGTTTGATTCAATAAAAAAATTTAAAGCAGCTCTTTATCAAGAAAAAGAGAGATTCCTGCTTTTTGTTTGTGGGGCGCCTGAAAAACTTTTGGAGCTATCTTCGCTTTCACAAGAAAAAAAGGCTCAATGGGAAAAAGAGCTGACAAAACTTACCAAAAAAGGTTTAAGAGTAGTTGCCTGTGCCAAAAGAGAAATCAAAGAGAAAAAACCTATTGATGATCTCATAGAAAATCTTGAATTTTTAGGTTTAATTACCTTAAGTGATCCTGTAAGAAAAGATGCAAAAGAAGCTATTAAAATATGCAAACAAGCAGGCCTGAGGGTGATAATTGTCACTGGAGATCATAAACTAACTACCAAAGCCATAGCTGAGGAGTTAGGGTTGAAAGCCAAAGAGGAAGAAATTTTAGAAGGTGTTGAGTTAGATAAACTTACCCAAGAAGAACTAATGAAGATGTTGCCAAAAATTAAGATTTTTGCCCGAGTTGAACCAAAACATAAAATGAGAATAATTGAAGCCTGGCAGCAAAAAGGAGAGGTAATTGCAATGACAGGTGATGGCATCAACGATGCGCCTGCCTTGAAAAAGGCAGATATTGGAGTTGCTTTGGGTTCAGGAACTGAGGTTGCTAAAGAGACATCCGATTTAATTTTATTAAATGATAGCTTCTCAATTATTGTAGCCGCAATAGAAGAGGGGAGAAGGATTATTGATAATATAAGAAAGGTTATTACTTATCTTTTATCTGACAGCTTTACCGAAGTAATTCTAATTGGTGCCAGCATCATTACCCAAACACCCCTGCCTGTAACTGCTCTTCAAATTCTTTGGGTAAATTTAATAGAAGATACTTTCCCAAGTATTGCTCTCGCTTTTGAACCTAAAGAAAGAGATATCATGAAAAGAAAACCCATAGCCCATAAAGTTTCTCTTTTGACAAGAGAAATGAAGGCCATTATCTTTATTATCGGAATTATTACTGATTTTATTCTTTTGGGAGTGTTTTTCTGGCTACTTAAACAAAATTACAATATTGCTTATGTGAGAACAATAATTTTTGCCTCCCTTGCTTTAAATTCACTGCTCTACATTTTCTCATGTAAAAATTTACGGAAAAATCTTTGGCAGGAGAGGATATTTTCAAATAAACTTTTAATTGGAGCAGTATTAATTGGACTGGGAATGCTCATTTTGGCTATCTATCTACCAACCCTTCGATATGCTTTAAAGACTCAACCATTGGGGGTGCATGGATGGTTAATAGTATTTGGAGCAAGTATAGTAGATATTCTTCTAATTGAGGCAACTAAATTTTATTTTATTACTAGACATCAAACAGAAACATGATAGGACTTATTTCAATTTTTATCTTATCTTGTATTATCTTAGCCAAATCAGGCCAGTGGGTTGTGAAATCTTTATCCAACCTTGCTAAGATTTTAGGTTGGCGGGAGTTTGTTGTTGCAACAATTTTAATGGCATTTGCATCATCCTTACCAGAGTTTTTTGTTGGGATAACCGCCTCTATTTCTGATTCGCCACAACTGGCTGTAGGTAATATCCTGGGCTCAAATATTATTCTTTTGACCCTTATTTTGGGAGTTGGGGCAATTTTTGCAAAGAAATTGGATTTTGGAGAAAAAACACTTCAGAAGGCCAGATTTTTTGCCTGTTTCTTTACAATTTTCCCTTTACTTTTGATTCTTGACGGATCTCTCTCAAGGCTGGACGGAGTAATTTTACTAATAGGCTTTCTCTTCTATCTGAGAGAGATTATTAGAGAGCAACGACGATTCTCAAAAGTATTTAACAAAATCACTACAAAACCCTTTGAGAGAATTAAGTTATTGTTTAAAGAATTAGGGCTTTTTCTTGCTTCGGTTTGTTTTTTGCTTTTGAGCGCCGAAGGGATAGTATTTGCCTCAGAGAAGATTGCTCTTTCTTCAGGCCTTTCTTTAATTATTATTGGAATCTTAGGAGTAGCGCTTGGTACATCTCTGCCAGAAATTGCCTTTGGAATAAGATCAATTAGGTCTGGTCACAAAGAAATGCTACTTGGAGATGCAATAGGTTCGGTTGTGGTGAATTCCGGCTTTATTTTAGGTTTGGCGGTTATTATTGCTCCTTTTAGAATTGTTCATTTTTCTCTCTATTTTAATGCCATTCTCTTTTCATTTTTATCGGCGGTTTTCTTTTTGATTTTTTCAATTACTAAAAATAAACTTACAAGACATGAAGGTTTTGTGTTACTCTTTATTTATTTACTCTTTTTTATACTTGAGGGTTTATTAGAAATTCTCCGTCTTTAAAATTAAATTAAAAATATGAAAATAGGTATTCCTTCTTTTGGGACAAATCTTGATGCATTTGTGGAACCGCGTTTTAGTCGGGCCCATTATTTTGTGATTCTAAATGAGAAAGGAGAGCTTGAAAAAGCTATCGAAAATCCCGCAGCTCATATGGTCAGAGGGGCTGATGATGTAGCTTCACAAACCATAATTGAAAATGCAGTAAGAGTTTTGCTCTTATCAGATATAAAACCTTCGACATTTAAATTGTTGGAGTCAGCTGGAGTGAGGGTATATCAGGGAGAAAGAGGGTTAACCGTGAAAGAGATTTTTAATCTTTACAAAAAAGGGCTCCTGCAACGTTTAAAAAGCTCCCCAGAGATTGAGTGATTTTCATTTTCTTACAAAACAAACAGTTTCAGGGCACGTTCGCTCGCCCAGCGCGCTCGCTCACTCTCGCAAAGACCCTCGCTCTCCCCCGCTAAGCGGGGGAACCGTGCCCGCTCGGGCCTTTGAGGTCCCTGAAACTGTTTGTTTTGTAGTTTTTAAACCTTCTTTTTTAAACTCTCAATTTTTGCCCTAATTTGGGCTGCTTTTTCAAACTGAAGATTTCTCCTTGCTAAATCTAATTGATATTTTAGTTGCCTTAAATACTCTTTCAAAAATTCTTCCTCAGGTAGTTTTTCTTCCTTTTCTTCTCGTGGGGCTAAAGTTTCTCTTATCGGCTTTATAATTGGCATCGGTCTAACTTTATGAGTCTTATTATACTCCTCTTGAATCTTCCTTCTTCTTTTTGTTTCTTCAATTGCTTTTTTTATTGATTTTGTAATCTTATCGGCATACATAATAATATGCCCTTCTAAATGTCTTGCTGTCCTTCCCATAATTTGGATTAAAGAACGTTCATCCCTCAAAAAACTTTCTTTATCTGCATCTAAAATTACAATTAAGGAAACCTCTGGTAAATCTAACCCTTCTCTTAAAAGATTTATTCCTACCAAAACATCATAGTCACCTTTTCTTAGTTTTGCCAAATACCTTGGCCTTATTAAAGTTTTAATTTCAGAATGAAGATACTCTGCCTTTATGCCTTTTTTCTTTAAATGCTCAGCTAAAGCTTCAGCCAAGCGTTTTGTAAGAGTTAAGACTAAAACTCTTTGCCCTTTTTCTTTTCTTTTTTTTATTTCTTGAATTAAATCTTCTACTTGGTTTTCGGTGGGACGTACTTCGATTGTAGGATCCAAAAGATAGGTTGGTCTTACAATTAACTCGACTATCTGTTTTGAAACCCTTCTTTCGTATTCAGCAGGAGTGGCAGATACAAAAATTGCCTTATCTATTTTTTTCAAAAATTCATTAAATTTTAGAGGACGATTGTCAAAAGCAGAAGGAAGACGAAATCCATATTCAACTAAGGTCTTTTTTCTGGAATGGTCGCCCTCATACATTCCTTTAAGTTGCGGTACAGTAATATGAGATTCGTCAATAAAAATTAAATAATTTTCAGGAAAATAATCCAATAAAGTAAAAGGAGGTTCGCCTTTCTTTCTAAATTCAAGATGTCTTGAGTAATTTTCAATCCCATGGCACCAGCCTGTCTCTCTTATCATTGCCAAATCATATTCGGTTCTTCGTTTTAATCTTTCTGCCTCAAGTATTTTGCCTTGTTTCTTAAGTTCTTCCATTCTTTCCTGCAGCTCAAGCTCAATATTTGCTAAAGCAATATTTAACCTCTCTTTTTCTGTGAGCCAAAATTTCGCCGGCCAGATTTCAATTTTTTCAATTTTTTTGAATTTTCCAAAAGGAACCTCTCCCACAAAAATATTCTCAATTTGTTCTCCGCTATTTTCAATTCGAATGATTTGATCCACACCTGAGGTCCAAATGTCAATATAGTTTAGCCTTATCCTAAATCGCCCACGCCAAAGTTCAAAATCATTTCTTTCATATTGAAGATCTAAAAGTCTTTCAATGAGTTTTTCTCTTGTGATTTTCTGCCCTTTCTTTAAATGAAGTGAAAGTTTTTGATAGATATAAGGCGAGCCAAGATTATAAATACAGGAAACTGAAGCAACGATTAAAACATCGTCTCTTGTTAAAAGAGCCTGAACTGCTTGATGCCTGAGTCTGTCAATTTCTTCATTAATTTTGGCATCTTTTTCAATATAAGTGTCAGTTTGGGGAATATATGCCTCTGGTTGATAATAATCATAATAGGAAACAAAATAGCAGACAGCATTTTCAGGAAAGAAGGCTTTAAATTCCTCATAAAGTTGCGCCGCCAAAGTTTTATTAGGAGAAATTACAAGAGTGGGTAATTGAACTTTTTCAATCACCTTTGCCATTACAAAAGTCTTCCCGCTTCCGGTTACCCCCAATAATGTTTGAAAGCGGTATCCTTTTTTAATACCCTCAACAAGCTGCTTTATTGCTTTTGGCTGATCACCTTTTGGTTTAAATTTTGATATTACTTTAAACCTCATAAAACTTGACTTTTTAAAAATTTTCTTGTATGCTTTTAAAGCATCATTAAAAAGGAGGTGAGCAAGGTGTCAAGTATTATTCTAGGTTTCTTGGCATTTATAGGATTTTTAATCGCAGGACTTGACAGGTTTTTTTCAGGACAAAACTCGCAGGCAACCATTTTTTTCTTTTGCTCTCTTTTGTTTTTGAATCTCTGGGCTTATATCTTTTGGCTTCGTTTGACCCGGGACGGGGGAAAGAGAGGAGATTAATCTCCTCTCTTTATATTTTCAACATCTTTCTCCTTCTTAATTTATGATAGCTTATTGCGAACCGATGAGCTTCATCTCTTACCTTCAGAAGAAGATTTTTAAACTCTTCGGGCAGTTCGTCAAGGAGAGCAAAGTTTTTTGAAAAGCGAGAATATAATTTACCAGAGTGCTTACCCTTTTTTGCAAGCGAAATTGTTGGAATATCAATTTTGTTTGCCGCCTTTAGCTGACCCTTCCCCCCGTCCAGCAAAATCAAATCTGCCATATCCCATTCAATATGTTTCATTCTTCTTGAAAGTACTTCTCGCAGAGATTTTACATCATTTTGCCCTTTAACTCTTTTTATTCTAAACCTTCTATAATCCG
>CAZTTZ010000026.1:0-6561 GCA_964616065.1 uncultured Candidatus Saccharibacteria bacterium
GTTATCCACGTGTTACTGGCCCGTCTGCCACTCCCCTCGCGCTCCGCGCGAGGAACTTGTGCGGAGCACAAGGGGCGTACGACTTGCATGCCTTATCCACGCCGCCAGCGTTCATCCTGAGCCAGGATCAAACTCTCAAAAGAAATCTATCTCCATCCTGGAGAAACAAGGCGACTCTAAAAATTCACCTCTTTATTTTTCAAAGAGCTCCTCTATATATTCTTTTTATCTTTATTAAGATTTTTGTCAAGCCCCACTTTTGTATGTTAAACTAATACAAGAAATTATTCAAAAGTATGAAAGAAGCAGCAATTGCAATTGATTTGGGAGCTACCAATTTAAGGGTAGCCATAATTTCAAAAAGGGGCAAATGTCTCAAAAAAATTCAAAGTAAAACCCCTAAAAAAGGGAGTTCACCTCAAATAATTATTACCGAGATCATTAGACTAATACAAATTATATTAAAAGATAGCAAAACAAATTTTAAAGGTATTTGCGTAAGTGCTGCTGGTCCAATTGATCATCAAAAAGGCGAGATAGTTAATCCTCCCAATATTCCTTTTAAAAAAATACCAATCATCAAACCTTTAAACAAATTCTTCAAACTTCCTGTATCGCTTTATAACGATTGTAATGCAGCTGTATGGGGAGAGAAGCATTTTGGAGCTGGAAGAAAATTTAAAAATATTGTTTACATCACAATTTCATCGGGTATTGGAGGAGGTGCGATTGTAGATGGGCATCTATTATTAGGAAAAAGCGGAAGTGCTGTAGAAATTGGGCATTTTAAAATAGATACAAAATATAATTTTCCTTGTGGGTGTAAAAAAGGTAAAGGGCACTGGGAAGGATATTGTTCAGGCAATAACTTACCACGATTTTTTAAATTTTGGTTGAAGAAAAACAAAATAAAATTTTCTGCAAAGAATATCAAAACATCGAAAGATATTTTTGGCTCAGCAAGAAAAAAGGAAAAAATTGTTTTAAGGTTCTTGGAAGAAATTGGAAAGCTAAACGCAGCAGGGCTAAACAATGTTATTGTAGCTTATGATCCAGAAATTATAACTTTGGGAGGAAGTGTTGTTTTGTGCAACAAAGAATTTATTTTCCCATATTTTAGAAAATATCTCGAAAACTATTTAAAGGTGCCCAAGATAATAGTTACTCCTCTCAAAGAAGATGTAGTCTTGTTCGGTGCGGCCAGTTTGGTCTTCTGGCCACCAATTTAAATGGTCAAAATATGGCCAATTTTTCAAATAGCAAATTTCATAAATTATTTTTTAAATTTTCTTTTGTATTTCTTGGTTTCCTTTCTTTAATAATCCAAACAATTTTTTTACGTGAACTTATTGCCACTCTATATGGCCACGAATTCTTTGTGGGCATTATTTTGGCCAGTTGGCTAATTTGGGTAGCAATAGGTAGTTTAGTGGCCAATCGGTACATTTTAAAATCCTCTGTTTTTAAATTATTAAATATTTTACCTCTTTTAATTTCTTTTATCTTGCTCGCAGAGATTTTGTTGTTGCGCTATCTAAAATCATTTTTGGGGTTTGCGGGTGAAATTCCAAACCTTTTAAATGGAATTCTAATTGGAATTCTTCTGCCGCTACCTATATGTTTTTTTCTTGGCAACTGGTGGACCTTGGCGACAAGATATTTTTCAATTCTAAATAAAAATATTGCCACTGTAAGTTTGGGGTATTTTTGGGAAACATTAGGGTTTATTTTAGGGGGGCTTCTTCTTAGCTTTGCTTTGGTTTATTCCTCCTCTTTTTTAGTAATTTTTTTGTTGATATTTCTAAGCTTCTTCTTTTCTCTTTTTCTATTCAGGTATTCTATTTTTCAAATAGGAGTTGCTTGCATTTTGGGTATTTTATTATTTGCATTAAACTTTTATGCGATCGAAACTCTGGAACTTAAAACTCAATCTTTCCGATTCAAAAATCAAAACCTGCTTGCATCCTCAAATTCAAAATATGGTAATCTTTCTGTCACTCAGGCGGAAAACCAAATTAACTTTTATCAAAACGGGATTCTCGTTGGTTCAACTCAGACAGATGAACTTATCGAAGAAAAAATTCATTTTCCTTTGTTGGCCCATCCAAAACCTGAAAAAATTCTTTTAATTGGCGGTGGAATTAGTGGGACATTGCATCAGGCTTTAAAACATCCTGTTAAAACTATTTATTATGTAGAACTTGATCCAAAGTTAATTGAAATTGGTAAAAAGTTTCTTCCAAATGAGATAAGGCAAGATTTTGAAGACAAAAAAGTAAAATTAATATTTCAAGACGGTTTTTATTTCTTAAAAACAACTAATCAGAAATTCGATATAATTATCTTTAATCTGCCTGAGCCATCTAACCTGCTAATTAATCGATTTTACACAAAAGAGTTTTTTGAGATTACAAAGGCAAGGTTAAAAGAGGGGGGAATTTTTACCTTTACTCTCCCCTACTCTCTTACCTCCCCCAACCCAAACTTGTATTTCTTAAATGGTCTAATCTATCACACCTTAAAAGATGTTTATCCTGAGGTAAGAATTCTTTCCGAATATGCTAATCTTTTTCTTGCTTCAAGCAATCAAATAAATTTAGACCCTCAAAACCTTCTTGAAAGATTTCAAAAGCGGAATCTTCAAACCAGATTTTTCTCAAGAGAGTATCTAAAATACCGCTTGACTTCTCCTCGTAATGCTATTGTTGAAGAATCTTTAAAAAAGTTTCAAAAAACCAACTTACTAACTCATCCTTTGGCGTATTTTTATCAAACCTTATTTTGGCTTGATCGTTTAAATCCAAAAATGGCACAAGTTTTTTCTTGGTTTACCTCCTCAATATTTTGGAGTTTAATATTAGTTCTTTTTTTGATAATTATTTGGCTCTACCAGAAAAAAGAAAAATTAAACCTAAAACTAAGTTGTCTCTCAATGGCTACTGCTGGTTTTTCAATTATGAGTTTAGAGATGATTTTGCTTCTTTCTTATCAATCATCAGTCGGCCATCTTTATACAAAAGTCTCGCTTATTATTTCAGCGGTAATGTTGGGATTGGCTTTGGGCACTTGGCATGGCAAAAGAGTCCTTTCAATAAAACAAAACAAGAATGTCGTAAATCTGTTAAAAAAATCACATCTTTCTTTTGCAGTTTTTGGATTGGTTCTGATTCTCTTATCTTTCTATCTTTTTACTTTCCCTAACTGGTTAGTTGAGGTTATAGTTTTAATTTTAGGTATTATTGCTGGTTATTTAGGAGGGTTTATTTTTCCCTTAACAAACAAGATTTATCTTGAAAATTACAAAGAAAAAACAGGCACAATTTATAGTGCCGATTTAATTGGCTCTGCCTTTGGAGCAATTTTACCTTCTTTAATTTTAGTCCCTTATTTTGGGTTTTTTATAAGCTTGGGAGTGTTAATTATTTT
The DNA here is from genome assembly GCA_964616065.1 of uncultured Candidatus Saccharibacteria bacterium. GTDB lineage: Bacteria > Patescibacteriota > Minisyncoccia > Minisyncoccales > PEYH01 > JAGGTU01. The sequence goes on from CAZTTZ010000026.1 coordinate 3,427, forward strand.
AAATTGTTTTATGATAGGAATTCTTTTTCTAGTTAGGAAATAAAAGCTCTGTTTAAACCCGATTAAACATCTTGATTATAAGAAGCACCAACGAGGATGGCGATATTTTTCCTCCAAAAGTTAACAACAAAGGCGGTTGATTTTATCAACCGCCTTCATAGATCCAAAGAGTGATTTCTGTGGATAAATAAATCACAAAATCTGTTAATTCTTTCCCCCAACGACTACTACTTCCATAAACTGAGATCTTAAAGTAAGGGAGGTTAGTTCTTGAAGAAAATCCAAAAGTTTCATATGCGTCATAAAACATTCTGTGCTCCCAAGCCTCATTTATCTTTTCTACCAGTTTTTCTACGCCGAAAATTTTGCTAATATCATGCAAAGCATTTATTATCTCTTCAGGAAGATCATTTATCCCCCTAAACGGTCGTAAATAAGTTACCTCAATAAGAGTGATTGAGCGTCGCAAATTATCTGGTAGAAAAATAAGAGGCCTGTAGGGCCTTTTTGGGGGATTTGTGAAAAGCTTCTTATACCAAGGCTGTTCCTCCCACTTTCTTCTGGCTTTTAGATACATATCTAGAGTTCGTTCAAATTTTTCTTTCTTTATCCTTTCCAACTGTTCAATTCCCTCTGATAGCCCCTTACATTCTTCTCGGATATTCTGAAGCGCATCCTTGCTCTTATAAAATATCTTCTTATGAGATCTTTTTCCCATTTATTTTCACCTCCCTTTGGCAAATTTAAAGTACTTTTAAGATGTTTTTATAATACCATATATAGAAAGAATTTGCAACTAAGTGTTAAGCTCAATAGCTTAGAAAAAAAGAGGCCTCTCCCAATTGGAGGAGACCGAAAAAAAGGCGTATTATTTGAGAGCGACAATCAGAACCTCTATTCTGAAAATACTTGAGCGGTGAAAATATAAATTTCTGTGTTTTTATCTTCATAGCAATCTGGGGACAAGCCTGCTTTTTGAGAGCAAAGTTCAGATAAGAATTTCTCAAGACTCCAGCCGGTTTCATCGGCAACTTGTGGCAAAAATACCCCCTGATTTAAACCCTGTCTAATAATTACTCCATGTTTTCCAAGTTCTATTTTCTTCCAATTATCAATTTTTTGGGGCTCTGATAAAACCGAAACTTCGTATTCCAATTCATCTAATTCCTCCTCTTGCACCGGCGAAAACCTTATATCTTTTGTTGCTGCAGCAATTGCCATTTTTGAAACTACTTTATATAAAGGCTCTTTGGTGGGAGAAAATTCTCCAATGCATCCTCTTAATTTGCCATGTTTTTTAATTGTCACAAAAGCCCCCAATTTTTGATTCAGCATTGGGTTATCCTCAGAGAATTCTGGGATCTTTCCTTCTTTTATGAATGTCTCAACTGATTCCCTTGCTATTTGAAGAAGTTTTGCTTGTTCTTCTCTGTTTAAGAGATTGTCACGCCTTTCTGTAAAAAAACCAATCGCAGAATAACCAACAACTCTATTTTTATTACCTGCTGAATCTCCAGAATTTGCATATTTAAGCAATTTTATCTCACTGGCTCCCAACTGTCTTGCCACATACATTACTGTTTTTATTGCATCAATTCCGCAGGCAAAAGTAACAGTATTTGGTAAATTTTCCTGCTGCAATTCTTCAATTGTTTTTTCAAGATGCTCTATGTCTCCGGTTGAAATTGCATCAATTGTTTTCTTATCTGCATATTTTGCAACCTCATAAGGAGGATAATGTGATAAATCTGAACTGGCAACAAGAATTATGTTTTTGCCTTTTATATGTTTCAAAATTGCATTCCCCAAAATTTTCCAGTCATCTTTTTGAGAGTTCCCAAATAAAATTGGTACAATCCTAAAATGTTTGAGCGTTTTTTGAAGAAACGGAATTTCTACCTCAATTGAGTGTTCTAATTTATGAGCGCTTTCTTTGAAGGATATCCTATCGCTTTCTTGAATAATTTTTTGCGCCAAATCTGAGTCTATCTTTACCTCTCCAAGAGGTGTCTTGTAGATTCCTTTTGGAAACACTGAAATTCCATCAAATCTCTCATGATGGCTATTCCCGATAATAATCACCGTGTTCACCTGTTCCCCCTCTAAGGTTTTAAATGTATGCGCTGCAACTTCTCCTGAAAATTGGTATCCTGCATGGGGAGCAATAAGAGCAATTACCTCTCCTTTTATTTCTGGCAGAGAAGCTTTCTTTAAGAGCCTATCAACGATTGCCGATAGTTGATTTTTGTCTGCCGGATAAAACTGTCCTGCAACTGCAGGTTCTCTTACTATCTTTGAAACCTTCTCACTTTTTTCTAAAGGTTTTTGTCGAAATATAAAGTAACCTCCTGTTCCAACCAAAAAGCAGATTCCAATGATCAGCCAAATGTAAAACTTCTTCATAGGTTTTAGAGTTTATCGTTTAATGTTTATAGTTTAAAGTCTCTTTGCTTATTTCCAAACTCCTGGAATCTTTTCACCTGAAGGACATCTCCCTTCTTCGTCTAAATTATTCTCAGCCACAAAAAACCCTTCTCTTTTAATTGCAACCTCACCTGATTGAGGACAATAAGTAGTACTTCCCTCTGGATCATAAACATTGCCTGTATATACATATTTCAAACCAACCTCCATTGCAATTTTTCGTGCTTTTTTTAAAGTTTCAATTGGTGTTGGAGGAGTATTTAGCAATTTATAATCTGGATGAAATCGAGTAAAATGCACCGGCACATCTTCTCCTAAATTTTCTTTTACCCACAAAGCTAAATTTCTAATATCTTCTTCTGAATCATTTTCGCCAGGAATTACCAAATTCACAATCTCAAGCCATTTTCCCGATTGCTTTACTATTTTCATAGCCTCCAATACAGGCTGAACATGTCCCATAGTCATTTTTTGATAGAACTTATCAGAAAACCCTTTAAAATCTATTTTCACCGCATCCAAATATTTTAAAAGATTCTTTAATGGCTCTGGATTTATATATCCTGAAGTAATCATTACTGTTTTTAAACCCTTCTCTTTTGCCAGTTTTGCAGTATTTAACATAAACTCATAAAATACAACTGGCTCTGTGTAGGTAAAAGCAATTGATTCTGCGCCAGCCTTCAAGGCATTTTCAACTACTTGCTCTGG
>CAZTTZ010000027.1:0-6487 GCA_964616065.1 uncultured Candidatus Saccharibacteria bacterium
TTGGAGATAAAGTATTTTTAGAATATATTAAAAAACTTGGTTTTTTTGAGGCTACCGGTGTAGAATTAGAGGAAGAGATTTTCTCTTTAAACCCAGAACTTCAAAAAGGCTATAAAGCAAATTTTGCCACCGCCTCATTCGGCCAAGGCATTGAATTGACCCCTTTGAACTTCACAAGAGGATTTTGTGCTTTAGCAAACGGAGGTAATGTTTTGAAAATGCATATTGTTTCAGAGATTAGAGAAAATGGTAAAATTATAGAGAAAGTTCAGCCGGAAATCGTTAGAAAAAATATTTTTTCTAAAGAAACACTTTCGCAACTTACAGAAATGTTAATTGGGGTTGTGGAAGAAGGCTATGGCAAGAAGGCCCGTATACCCGGATATTGGATTGCCGGGAAAACCGGCACTTCACAAATTCCTTATACTGCTTTGGGAATTACTAAACGGGGATACAGCGAGAAAACCTGGCAGAGTTTTATTGGTTTCTTCCCAGCATTTGACCCTAAATTTCTAATTCTTGTAAAATTAGATAATCCAAATACTAGCACGGCAGAGTATTCAGCCGCCCCTCTTTTTAGAGAGTTAGCCCAATATATCATTAATTATTATCAAATTCCCCCTGATTATATTGAAGAACAATGATTCATTTTTTAATAAAAACTATTCTTCTATTTGTTAAGCCAAAGGTAATTATAGTTACAGGTAATTATGCTTGGGAGACTACTCAGGTCATTTTCAGTGTATTAAAAAGCCTTAAATTCAAAATATCAAAATTAACTTTCCCTTTCTCTTTGAAAACCGCTTTAAATATTATAAAGAGCAAGATTTTAATTATTGCGCTAAGACCAGAAGAAGTTAAAAATGTTGTAAAAAATATTCCTTTGGGACAAATAAAAATTGTTGTTGTAACAGCGCTTGGCAATATCCCCCCAGAAGACATTGTTTTTGCAGGAGAGAAAATAAAAAGAGATAAAATTTTACAATTTCTAAAAAAGCTTTCGCCACAAGACTTTCTTGTATTAAATTATGATGACGAAACAGCCAGGGAAATAGATGAGTTTGTAAATATAAAAGATATTACCTTTGGTTTTGATAAAGGAGCAGATCTCCGAGTCTCAGATGTTACTATAGACACAGAAGGTACGAATTTTAAACTAAATTTTGAAGGGAAAGTAATCCCTGTTTGGTTAAGTCATCTTTTTGGCAAAAAGCATATTTATGCAGTCCTTGCAGTTTTTGGAGTAGCTCGAAATTTGAATATTAATTTTTTGGAAGTAGCTAAGGTTCTCAAAAATTACCAGCCATCTGCGGGTGAGGGACGGATTATTAAAGGTGTTAAAAATACTCTAATTTTGGATGATAGCAAAAACGCAAGCCTATATTCTATGATTGAGGCTCTATTAGCATTAAAAGAAATTGGCAGAGAGTCTCGCAAAATAGCAGTCTTGGGTGATGTAATAGGAATAGGTAAGTATTCAATAGAGGCACATGAGGCAATAGGAGAATATGCAGCAAAGTGCGCAGATTTACTTTTTACTGTTGGTCCCAGAGCAAAGTTCATTGCTCAAGGAGCAAAGCAAAAAGGGTTCCTTGATGAAAGTATTTTCAGTTTTGATACAACTTATCAAGCAAAATTAAAAGTACAAGAAATTATTCAAGAAGGAGATATAATTTTGGTAGATGGCTCAAAAGAGATGAATATGCAAGAGATTGTGGAGGAGATTAAAGAAATATCAAGGAAATAGTTGTTTTTTAATTAAAAATCTGTTAAATTCAAGAATAATAAGGAGGAGGGTTGGCCGAATTCCCCGCGAATTTGCGGGACAAGGTCCAGGCGCTGGTCTTGAACCCCCCACAATTTGCGGCGGGATGCCGGAGTGGACGAACGGGGCGGTCTTGAAAACCGCTGTGCCCTTACGGGTACCGGAGGTTCGAATCCTCCTCCCGCCGCAAATTGTGGGAGGCGAGCCCTGCACCCTCCGCAAAAAAAACTGGCCCAAATCTGGGCCAGTTTTCACTTTTTATTTTCTTTTTCTTGCCTTTGGGCAAAATATAGTTTGAGACCATCAATTGCTTCTTTTATGTCTGCTAACAATGGGGATAAAATTTCTCTGGCTCTATCTTTTGCTTTTAATCCGATTTTTAGATGGAAAACTGCTAATACCAGAAAAGCCGATGCAATCCATCTCTCCAAAGATGAACCACAAAGGATAGCATAAACAAGAAGTGCGGCAGTGATAGTAGGAGCCAGGGGAATTTCTATGCCACCAACATAACTTCTTTTCTGATAGCGAAATGTACCATAGAGAGCAAGAGTAGAGAAAAAGAGGAAAAAAGAAAGAAGCATAAGAATCCACCATGGTAATACCACAACAAAAACAAGGTAGAGCGATATAGCACAAATAAAAATATGGTCAAAGGCTATTTCAAATTTTCCAATTTTGCTTTGCATTCCTGATTTTCTAGCAAGAGTTCCGTCGTACCAATCACTTATCCAACCCAAAACTAAGAGAATCAGAAGATAGGTAAAAGAAGTTATCCGGTGAGCAAGCAAGAAAAGAACATAAAGAGGAATTACAACCCCTCTAAAAAGTGTTAAAGCATCTGCCAACAAGGAAAGCATTTTATTGCTCATCTTTCTCACCTCCTTGTAAAGTCACCGAAAAAGACCAAAATAGAAAGAAGACGTAGCAAAATGGCTATTGCAAGAAGAACATTGGCAAGATAATAGAAATATATCCAGATGGGTAAAGGCAAGAAAAAAAGTAAAACACACGCCGAAGCCCCTAAAAATCCAAAGCTAATTCTCCCAAAAGCATTAGGCCATAAAGTTTTATCTTTGATTATCAATCGAATTAAAGATATAAGTATTACTTCTACCTCCAGCACAAGATAGGAAATTGCTAAATAAAAAGAAAGGTGTTTCAGTATCAGATAGATCATTGGAGGAAGCAATATAAAATCTACCAGGTGATCAAAAAAGTATCCAAACTGAGTGGCGGCGTTTAATTTTCTTGCAAGAAGACCATCAAGAACATCTGTAATAAGGGCACAAAACAATATTAATCCGGCAATCTGATAGTTGTTAAGATTCTCCAGGCGAGCATCCTTGTAAAATACCAACAAAAATATACTTGTTCCCGCTATCAATCTAAATCCTGTAAGAATATTAGGTATTAATTTTTTTAAAGAGCCTGTCATTCTCTCACCTCCTTTTTAGACTCTTTGATTTTAATAAATTTTGACAAAAAAGCAACAAAATTATAAAATTTAATATCATTTTGCCCTCATCGTCTAGCCCGGCTTAGGACGCCAGTTTCTCAAGCTGGAAACGCCGGTTCAAATCCGGCTGAGGGCGCTTAGACTTCTGAGCAAATTAAAAAATAAACAAGGAGGTGAGATTCAGTGAACCAAGAATTAAAACAAGCATTAGAGAAATATATAGGTAGGCTGATTGTGGTTTTTTACTATCAACAAGGACATCCGGAAGCAGTAGTGGCGCAATTAAAAGAGGTTAACGATGAGAGTATATTGTTAGATGGTTTTTATCCTATTCCTTATGGAGGAATCCAGAAAATCGTTATGGAAGAAGGAGTTCTCTATCAGAAGGATTGAGAAGGATTCATTTATTTTAGATAGAAGAAGGGGTGATCTTATTAAAAAGATTGCCCCTTTTATCTTATCTTGATTTTTATTTTTTTTGTGATAATATTCTTTAATATGGCTGACACTGCAATCTTGACAATTCTTTTTGTGCTAATTTGTCTTGGTTTTGGTCTAATTATATTTCTTATAAATAAATGGAGGGTCGATCAGAAACAAGATCAAGAAATAACACGACTCAAAGAAGAGTTAAAAGAACTTATAAAAGATATTGGGGGAAGGGTAGATGGTACATCTAAGGCAATGTATCAACAGATTTCTTCTTTTACTAAAGAAACAGTCGGCCTTCGTGAAGAGATAAAGCGGGTTCAAGAGGAAATGAAAAACATTTCATCTTTTCAAGAAATTTTTAGGACCCCAAAATTAAGAGGGGAATGGGGCGAGGCTAATTTGGAATACATTCTAAGTGAGTTTTTTCCCAAAGAACTCTATATTAAAAATTACACTTTTTCTTCAGGAGCCCAGGTTGAATTTGCAATAAGATTGCCAAATAAAAAACTCTTACCGGTTGATGCCAAGTTTTTTTCTGACAATTTTAAAAAATTGAAAGAGGCTAAAACAGATGGAGAAAAAAGCATCTGGCGAAAAAAATTTATCCAAGATATAAAATTTAATATAAATGAGATTGCTTCTAAATATATAAATCCTTCTGAAAATACGGTTGATTTCGCGCTAATGTTCATTCCGGCAGAGGCCATTTTTTATGAGATAATGTTTGGCTTGAAGGAAGAGGACATCGCTAATTACGCTCGATCAAAAAAAATAATTTTGACCTCTCCTAACACAATTTATTTAACCTTACGAACAATTTTGGATTGGTATAAAGACATTCGGGTTTCACAAAAGACGCAAGAGATTTTAAAGAGATTAAATAAAATTCAAATTGATGCTGAGAAATTAGCCGAAGATTTCAAGAAACTGGGTAGTCATTTGAGAAATGCCACTTCTGCCTATGAAAATTCAGAAAAACGCCTTTCTCTCTTTTCTCAGCGAGTAGAAAGATTATTGGAGATTCCTGTTTCAGAAGATAAACTCTTGAAAGAGCCAGGAGAAGACCAAGCAGGATAAAAAATAAAATAAAATTATGTTGGCGGTAATAAAAACTGGAGGAAAACAATATATTGTTAAAAAAGGAGATAAAATTAAAATTGAAAAAGTAAAAGAAGCTCAAGGCCAAGAAATCATCTTTGACCAAGTTTTGTTAGTTGAAAAGGCAAAGAAAGTTAAAATTGGCACTCCTTTTGTTGAAGGGGCAAAGGTGACAGGAAAAGTATTGGAACATACAAAAGGAGAAAAAATTATTGTTTTTAAATATAAGCCAAAGAAACGCTATAGAAAAAAACAAGGGCATCGTCAGCCCTACACTTTAGTTGAAATTACAAAAATTGAGGCTTAAATTAACCACCACTTATTAACTCTTCTTCAGACTCTCTTTTTTCTAAATTTCTAAAAGTGGCTCTTGAATCATCAAAGAAAAGCTCGATTTTACCTACCGGGCCATTTCTATGTTTGGCCACAATTATGTCTGCGATATTTTTCCTTATAGTGTCAGGGTTATACTTATCTTCTCGATAAATAAACAACACCACATCCGCATCTTGCTCAATCGATCCGCTCTCTCTTAAATCAGACAATCTTGGAATTGGGGGTGTTCTTTGTTCAACTGCCCTTGATAGTTGTGATAAAGCTAAAACCGGAACATTTAATTCCCTTGCCAAACTTTTTAAAGCTCGAGACACTTCTGTCATTTGTTGCACCATACTTGCTTTAGGGTTTCTTGGCTCAATTAGTTGAAGATAATCAATAATCAAAAGAGCTAAACCATGTTCAGCCTGGAGCCTTCTTGCCATTGCCCTCATTTGTAAAACATTAGAAGTTGCAGCATCATCTATAAAAATTGGAGCTTCAGATAAAATTCCCAAGGCTTGTTGAATTCTTGCAAAATCATTATTTTCTCCTTCAGAAGATAAATAGCCGGTTCTAAGACGCCACAAATCAACATTTGCTTGTGAGGCAATAAGTCTATCCACAATTTGGTCTTTTGACATTTCCAAACTAAAAATGCCAACGGGCATTTTATGGTTTACCGCTACATTGGCAGCGATATTTAAAGCGAGAGAGCTTTTACCGATAGAAGGACGGGAGGCTAAAATTATTAAATCTGATTTTTGAAAACCAGATAAAAGATTATCTAAGTCTATAAAACCAGTTGGCACACCGCGAATTGCACCCTTATGTTTTGAAATTCGGTCAATCCTTTCAAATGCATCCTCCAGCTCTTCTTTTAGTGATACAAATCTCTGTGTTAAAGATTTTTGGGCAATGCTAAATATTCTTTTCTCAGCCTTATCTAGCAAAACATCTATATCTTCACTTTCATTATATCCAAGTTGTGCTATCTCATACGAGGCTTCAATTAAATCTCTTAAAATTCTTTTTCTTTGAACGATCTTTGCATAATTTAAAACATGTAAAGCGTTAGGAACAGAGTTTGCAAGTTCTGTTAAATAGCTATTTCCGCCGATTTCTTCTAAGATATCTTTTTCTTTTAGACGATTTGAAACCGCTAACAGATCTACTTCTTCCCCTCTTTCAAATAGGTCGCAAATAGCTTCATAAATTTGTTGGTGTGGTTTTTTATAAAAATCCCTTGGTCCTAAATAATCAACAACTTTTGTAATAGCATTTTTATCAATAATTAAACATCCCAAAAGAGATTTCTCAGCCTCAATGTTTTGAGGAGGCAATTTTTGAGCAGGAATTTGGTTGTTTTGAGCCTCTTCCATCAAGTTTATTTTACAAAAAGAAAAAGATTTGGCAAG
>CAZTTZ010000028.1:0-6463 GCA_964616065.1 uncultured Candidatus Saccharibacteria bacterium
AACTCTTGCTACCAAATTACCCAACCCTTTTGCTAAGTCATCGTTATATCTTTTCTCAAATTTAGAATAAGAAAAATCGCCGTCTTTTGTAGTAGGAATTTCTCGAAGCAAATAATATCTCACTGCGTCTTGACCGTATTTTTTTACTAATTCAAAAGGATCTATTACATTACCCAAACTCTTTGACATTTTTTGTCCTTCAACAGTAATAAAACCATGAACCAAGATAGTTTTTGGTAGAGGAAGACCTAGTGAGAGCAACATCGCAGGCCAATAAATAGCGTGAAACCGTAAAATATCCTTACCAATACAATGTATATCTGCTGGCCAGAATTTTTGAAAAATCTCAGAATTTTCAGCATAACCTAAAGCCGAGATATAATTTATTAAGGCGTCGCACCAAACATAAATTGTCTGAGTATCATCATTGGGGACAGGATAGCTCCAATTTAATTTATCTTTTGAACGAGAGAAACTTATATCTTTTAGTCCTTGATTAATAAAACTTAAGACTTCTTTTTTTCGCTCTCCAGGAATTATTTTAATTTCTTCCTTTTCGATAATTGATTTTAATTTCTCTTGGTATTTTGAAAGCCTAAAAAAATAATTTTCTTCTTCTACAACTTGAGGTTTAATGTGATGATTGGGGCATTTTCCGTTTACTAAATCCTTTTCTGTTAAAAAGGCCTCACATCCAGAGCAGTATAGTCCTTTATATTTTTGTTTATATAAATCTCCATTTTCGCTTAGCTTTTGCCACACTTTTTTAACAGCAGGCCAGTGCCTAATTTCGTCTGTAGTTCTAATAAAATCGTCATTTGAAATGTTTAAAGTTTTTGTAAGCTCTAAAAACTTTTGGGCAATTTGATCTACAAACTCCTGAGGTGTTAAATTTTGCTCTCTTGCTGCCTTTTCAACTTTACTTCCATGCTCATCTGTTCCAGTTAAGAAATAAACCTTCTTTTTTTGAAGTCTATTATATCTTGCTAAAACATCGGCCTGAATTAGCTCTAGAGCAAACCCAATATGAGGCGGAGCATTTGTATAAGCAATACTTGTTGTAATGTAAAATTTATTTTGTCCCATGCTTATTCCTTGAGTTGATAATTATGGTAAATTCCCCTTTTATTTTTGATTGTTTTAGAACTTCTATAACCTCTTTTACATTTCCCCTGAAAACTTTTTCAAAATATTTTGTTAATTCTTTAGCCACCACAACCTCTATTTGAGGGTTTAGCGAATGTAGTTTTTCAAGAGTTTTAATGATTCTATAAGGCGATTCAAATATAATAACCGGATATTTAGAAAACGCAATCTCATTTAAAATCTTATTTTGTTTCTTTTTTGGTAGAAATCCTAAAAACAAAAATTTTTGCATTGGAAAATGAGCCAAGGAAGCTACGGCTGTAATAACAGAGGCTCCAGGAATAGGAATAATCTTTACTTCATCACCAAATTCTTTAATGGCCCTCTCGATTAATTTATTACCCGGATCAGAAATTCCCGGAGTCCCTGCATCGCAAACCAATGCTAAATTTTTTCCTTCCTTAAGAAATTTTAGAATTAAATTTATTCTTTTTATTTTACTATGTTGATGATAGCTCAAAAGAGGAGTCTCAATTTTGTAATGCTCCAAAAGTTTTTTAGTAACTCTTGTATCTTCACACAGAATTATATCCACATCTTTTAATATTTTAAGTGCGCGAAGAGTAATGTCTTCTAGATTACCTATAGGCGTGGCGACAACATAAAGTTTAGCCATTTTATTTTAAGAAGGAGGTTCTGAACTAATTTGAGAAACTTGTTGGTGATCTTTTTTCTCGAGTAACCCCTTTATGAATTCAAACAGCATTCCCATCAAAGGTATCGCTAAAATAGCCCCCAAAACACCCCATAGTTTTCCACCAATTAAAATTGCCATTAAAACTAGGGCAGGGGGAAGGCGCAGGAATTTTTTTGTTAATACAGGAAGAAGCACGTGTCCTTCTAACTCTTGAATAAAGGTGAAGGCAATGACAAAAATAAAGGCTTTTGGAAGAGAACTTAAGGCAATAAGAATAGCAATGATAGCCCCCGCAAAAAGAGGACCAAAAGTTACAATAAAATCAGAAATACCTGCTAAAATTCCAAAGAATGCTGCATATTTCACGTTTAACGCAAAACAAGTGATACCTGTAAGAATGCCCACAAAAAGTACTCCTAAGACCCGCACCCCAAACCACCAAGTTATTTTCTTTTGAGTATTTTTCCATACAGCCAAAACTTTTTGTTTGTAATTATGAGGAGCAAGCAAATAAATTGTTCGCTCAACCCCTTTCTCTTCTAATGATAAGAAAAAAGCAATTGCAAAAATTGTAATTGCCGAAAAAACGCTCCCAAAGAAAGCGCCCAAAGCTGTAAAGATATTTGCTGAGCTTCTAAAGAGTAGAGCTTCTATGGCCTGACTAAAATTTTGAAAGTTCTCAAGTGCCGCAATACGAAGTCCTTTTAAATAAGGAGACACGTCTTCGAAATATTCTGGCAGGCGCACTGAAAACTCTTTAAATTCAGAAAGTAAGATTGGTGCCAATTGCCACAAAAAGATACCCAATAATGAGAAAATACCCAAATATACTACCATTGCGGCTAAAGTTCGAGGGATGTGTTTTTTTTGCAAAAAGTTAATTGCGGGGTTAAAGAGAACTGAAATAATTAGAGCAAAGAGAAACCAAACCAGAAGATCTTTGATTAAAAAGAGAAAATACAAAACGGCCAAAGCGGTAACTACTCTTAATATAGTAACCCAAGAAATTTCTAATATTTTTTGTTGGTTTGTGTTTTCCATATTCAGAGGCAGTTTAAAACTGTCTGAAAAGATGCTTTGTTCTTATGAGGCCCTACCACTACAAGATTCAGCTTTTCAGGAATAAAAATTTCTCTCGCTACCTTTAGAATATCAGATTCTCTAACTTTATCAATCTTTTTGTAAATTTCTTCCAAAGAATATATTTTATTTTGTAAAATATACTGAACTCCATAGAAGAAAGCTTGAGCATCAGAGGATTCCAAAGATAAAGCCAGTTTTCCTTTTTGATATTCTTTTGCCTTTTTTAACTCCTCTGAAGTTATACCTTTCTCTCTAATTTTCTTATATTCTTCCACTACAATTTTTATGGCCTCTTTAACTCTTTGGTTATCTACTCCCAAAGAAGTTGCCAAATACCCAGCATCGGGATCTGCTTCATAATTTGTTGAAAGATAATATCCCAAACCTCGTTTTTCTCTTATCTCTACAAACAATCTTGAAGACATCATTCCTCCTAAAATATAGGCCAAAAGGGACAATGCATACCTTCGTTTATCAAAAAGAGAAAAAGCTCGGGTGCCTATACAAAGATGAGTCTGTTGAGTATCTCTTTGTTGAAGCAGCACTTTTGGACTTTTCTGCTTTTCAACAACCTTTGCTTTTTTTGGTGCCTGCCCCTTTTGAATATTTAAGAAGTATTTTGTGATTAATTTTCTTACCTTTTCTTCTTGAAAATTTCCTGCCACGCAAATTAAAGTATTTTGAGCAAGATAATTCCTTTTCATAAAGTTTATTAGATTTTTTCTTTGTATTTTCTGCAGACTTTCTTTTGTGCCAATAACATCCCATCCTGCAGGTTGGTCACCATATAAAACTTTTCTCCATAATCTTTGCACTTCTGCCATTGGATTGTCTTTGTACATATTAATTTCTTCTAGGATCACTTTTCTTTCTTTTTCAACCTCCTTTTCAGGGATAATAGAATTTAGAAAAATATCTGAAACCCAGTCTATAGCAGTTTCCAAATGCCCTTTTGAAACTTTAGCATAGTAACCAGTATATTCCTCTGAGGTAAAGCCATTATAACTTCCCCCTATTTTATCTAAAACTTCCGCCACTTCTTTTTGGGTGGGACGTTTTTTTGTTCCTTTAAAGAGCATATGTTCCAGAAAATGGGAGATTCCGTTTAGTTCTTTTTTCTCATATTTTGAGCCAACTTTTACTAAAATTAAAACACAAGTAGCCTGGGTAGCTTTATAAGGGATAGATAAAAATTTTAGATTATTTCTTAACCTATAAACTTTGTACATATTTCAATTATAAGCCAAAAAAATTTAAGTGCAAAAATGGGCCTGTTAATACCCTTTGCAAAATACAGAAATTGAAAACAAAGGCAAATTTAGATAAAATGGACAAATATGGCAAAATACGAGCCCCAAAAGATAGAAAAAAAGTGGCAGGAATTTTGGGAAGAAAAAGAATTTTTTAAGGCCAAAGATTTTTCAAAGAAGCCCAAAATCTATATTTTGGATATGTTTCCCTATCCTTCAGGTGCTGGTTTGCATGTAGGACATCCAAGAGGCTATATTGCAACAGATGTTATCTCTCACTATATGCGAATGAAAGGATACAATGTTTTACATCCGATAGGATGGGATGCTTTTGGTCTTCCTGCTGAGAACTACGCAATAAAAACCGGAATTCATCCAGAAATTTCAACAAAACAGAATATCGCTCGGTTTAAAGAACAGATGAAAATGATAGGCTTATCTTATGATTGGTCAAGAGAGATTAATACTACCGATCCTAACTATTACAAATGGACGCAGTGGATTTTTCTTAAATTTTTTCATGCAGGTTTAGCTTATAACAAAACTCTTCCAATTAACTGGTGTCCCTCCTGTAAAACCGGGCTCGCAAACGAAGAGGTAATTAGTGGAAAATGTGAAAGGTGTGGAGCGGAGGTTACAAAAAGAGAAATTCCTCAATGGGTTTTAAAAATTACTGCTTACGCAGATAGGCTATTAGAAGACTTAGATAAGTTAGATTGGCCAGAGAGAATTAAAGAGATGCAGAGAAATTGGATTGGGAAGTCGGAAGGAGCAATGATAAAATTCAAAATTCAAAATTCAAAATTCAAAATTGCAGTTCAAAATTCAAAATTTATTGAGGTTTTTACAACAAGAGCGGATACAATTTTTGGGGCGACATTTTTGGTTTTGGCACCAGAACATCCATTAGTTTTGGAAATTACCGCGCCCGAACATAGAGAAAAAGTTAAAAAATATTTTGAGGAAACAAAAAAGAAATTAGATGTTGAAAGACAAGAAGAGAAAGAAAAAACAGGGGTCTTTACTGGAGCATACGCTATTAATCCAGCCACAGGAGAAGAAATACCTATTTGGGTTGCCGATTATGTTTTGCCTTATTATGGTACCGGCGCAATTATGGCTGTGCCGGCTCACGATCAAAGAGATTTTGAGTTTGCAAAAAAATATAATTTGCCGATTATTGAAGTGATAACTCAAAACTCAAAACTCAAAACTCAAAACCACAACGTAAAATTCAAAACTAAATTAGAAAAGGCTTATGAAGGAGAAGGGGTTTTAGTGAATTCTGAACAATTTAATGGATTGTCATCGCAAGAAGCAAGAAAGAAAATTACCCAATGGTTAAAAGAAAAAGGATTGGCAGATTTTGTAATAAATTACAAATTAAGAGATTGGATTTTCTCAAGGCAGAGATATTGGGGAGAGCCAATACCGCTTGTTTTTTGCGAGGAATGCAAAAAACGAATCCAAAATGCAAAATTAAACATAAAACAAATTTCTTTAAATCCCGAGATTCTAAATTCTAAATTCAAAATTCAAAACTATGAATATTCTTTGGGAGAAATTTTAAATCCTGGATGGGTTGGTTTACCAGAAGAAGAACTGCCTTTAACTCTTCCGAAAGTAGAAAAATATCAGCCAACAGGAACAGGTGAATCTCCTCTGGCAGCAATAGATGAATGGGTAAATACAAAATGTCCAAAATGTGGAGCGCCCGCAAAAAGAGAAACAAATACAATGCCTCAATGGGCGGGTTCCTGCTGGTATTTTATTAGATATGTGGATCCAAATAATGATAAGGCTTTAGCTGATAGAAAATTAATGGAATATTGGCTTCCTGTAGATTTTTATGTAGGAGGAGCGGAGCATGCAGTTTTACATCTTTTATATGCTCGTTTTTGGGTAAAATTTTTGTATGATCAGGGAATTTTGCCATTTGATGAGCCGTTTTTGAAACTTAGAAACCAAGGGTTAATTTTGGCACCCGATGGTCAAAAAATGTCAAAATCAAAAGGTAATGTTATTAACCCTGATGATTTTGTAAAAGAATACGGAGCAGATGCTTTTAGGCTATATGAAATGTTTATGGGCCCATTTGACCAGCCAATTGCTTGGGATCCTAAGGGAATACTTGGAACAAAAAGGTTTTTGGATAAGGTGTTTCAAATTGCAAAATTCAAATTGCAAATTGAAGAATCTAAAAATGAAGAAAAAGAAATTCAGATAAAAAGAAAACTGCATCAGACAATTAAAAAAGTAACAGAAGATATTGAAGCAATGAAATTTAACACCGCCATTGCCTCAATGATGGAATACATAAACGAATTGCAAAATTCAAATTGCAAAT
>CAZTTZ010000029.1:0-6417 GCA_964616065.1 uncultured Candidatus Saccharibacteria bacterium
GTGATTTTTTTAAGGTTTTCTTGAGCAATTTCCTCTAATGATAGGTTTAATTCGCTGGCAAGCTGAGATAAATACCATAAAACATCTCCCAACTCTTTTTTAAGCTCTTCCCTGTCTTTCTCTTCTATTTCTTTTTTATCCCTGATAATTTTTTTTATCCTCTCAATCACCTCCCCTGTTTCCCCTGCTAATCCTAAAGCTGGAAAAATAAAATTCTTATCTTTACCCGGATAAATGGCTGTTTTTCTTGAGAGTTTTTGGTATTCTTCAAAATTTAAAGATAAATTTTTCAACAAATTTATAACTTTTTCAAGAGTTAAACGAAACCAAACGGTATATTTATCTGGTTTTTCTTTCAAATCTTTTAGAACATCATTAATTTTTACCCATTTAAAATCTTCTACCTCTTTTGGGTCAGGTTTAACTTCTCCCTGATAACAACCAACAAAAATATGATCAATCTCAAATTCCTTTATTTGTCCAAAATCTGCCCTATAAATAAAAGAAAAAAGATGTTGCAATTTACAATCAAATCCCATTTCTTCTTTTAACCGTCGGTGGGCTGCTTCTTTAAGAGACTCATTAGGTCTTGGATGAGAGCAGCAGGTATTTGTCCATAATCCTCCTGAATGATATTTATCTTTGTGACGTTTCTGTAAAAGAATTTTTTCTCTTTTTGGGTCAAAAATAAAGATTGAGAAAGCTCGATGAAGCTTCCCTTCTCTATGAACTTTTAGTTTTTCCTCAACTCCAATTGGATTATCGTTTAAATCCACTAAGATAACCTTTTCCATTTTTTATCTTTGGTATAAGCCTATTAATTCAGCCGAGCCTAAAATATGATCCTTGATAGCTTTCAACACATCTTCTCTTGATGCTTCAGATGAGAGATCAAGCGTTGTGTCTAATGCATATAACCTAAAATAATAATGATGTGTGCCTGATGGCGGGCAAGGTCCTCCATATGAATGTTTCTTAAAATCATTTAATCCCTCAACCGCTCCTTCAGGAGAAGAATTTTCATCAATAAATTGGACTGAAGGATTAATATTAAACAACACCCAATGACTCCAAACTCCCATTGGAGCATCCGGATCATCAACAATTAAAACTAAACTTTTTGTTCCTTGGGGTACATTCTCAATTTGCAAAGGAGGATTTATATCTTCACCATCGCAGGTATACTTTACGGGAATAAACTGGTTATTCTCAAAGGCCGGGCTTGAAATTTTCATAGAACTTGGTTTTGTTAATTCTTCTTTTAATATCGAGGGCTGAACCTCTTTTTTGTAAGACCTTTGAAGATAAACTATACCGGCAACTAAAAGTAGTAAAATCGCTAAAAGAATTAAAAAGAGAATTTTTGTCTTGCGCATATAGTTTAGAAATTAATTTTTAATAAATTGAAGCGCTATTTTTCGGTGCCTTGGCCCATCAAGTTCTGCTAAAAAGATTCTCTGCCATGTACCTAGTACCAATTTTCCATCCTTGATAGGCACCATCTTACCTTGCCCTAAAATCCCTGCAAAAATATGCGAAGAAGCATTGCCATCTAAATGATCGTGATAATACTCAATACCTGAGGTTATTTTCTTGAAAAATTGAATCCAATCTTCTTTTAGCCCCTCTTCATTTTCAGTTACAAAAATACCTGCGGTTGTATGAAGAAGAAATATAAAAACTAAGCCTTCTTGAATGTTGGCTTTATTTATTTCCTCTTGTATTACTTCAGTTATATCTAATAACTCTTGCTTTTGAGTTGTAACAATCTCTATCTGTCGCATTAAATAAAAACTTATTTACCAAATCGTCTTTGACGCTTTGAATAATCTAAAAAAGCTTTTTCTAAGTCTTCTTCTGTAAATTCCGGCCAGTGTTTATTTACGAAATAGAGTTCTGAATAAGCAGATTGCCAGATTAAAAAATTAGAAATTCTTTTTTCTTTCCCTGTCCTGATAATAAGATCTGGGTCAGGAAGTCCTTTTGTCCATAAGTATTTTGAAACAAGAGATTCATTGATCTGTCTTGGTGGTATTTTTAATTTTATGATTTTTTTTATTGCCTGAATTATATCTGCTCTTCCTCCGTACGAAAGGGCTATATTTAAAATTCCTTTTTTGTTTTTTCTGGTGGCTTGTTCTACCTTTTTAATCTTCTTTTGTAATTTTTTTGGGAATCTCCATTTCTGCCCTATTATATTTATTTTTACGCCTTTTTTATTCAATTCTTCTACGTTCTTATCTGAAAGCATTGAATCAAAAAGTTTCATTAAATAACTTACTTCTTCTTTTGATCTATTCCAATTTTCGGTTGAAAATGCAAAAACTGTCAGAATTTTTACTCCTTTTTTATAACAATATTTTGCTATTTTTTTAAAAGTCTTGAGTCCTTTTCTGTGACCAAAAAGTGGTGGCAAGCCGCGCTGTTTCGCCCATCTTCTGTTGCCATCCATAATAATACCAAGATGATACGGAATTTTTATATCCTCTTGACCGAACCTTCTTTCTTTGCTACAATTCATTGATTAATGATAAATAATAATTGATATACTGGCATGGCAAAAACTAAATCTGCTGGATCAACAAAATTAGGAAGAGATTCAAGACCCAAATATTTAGGGGTCAAGATTTTTGGTGGGCAAAAGGTCAATCCGGGCATGATTATTGTTAGGCAGCGAGGTACAAAATTTCTGCCAGGTAAAAATGTAGGCAGAGGAAAAGATGATACTCTCTATGCCAAAAAGGTAGGTATAGTCCGTTTTATTACAAAAAGAAAAAGAAAATTCGACGGCACTCAACGAATTGTCAAGGTTGTCAATGTAGAGTAATCTTTATTCGTTTTCTTCCTCAGAAACCACAATTACTCTTATTTCCGCCTCAAGCCCCTGGTCTAAATTTATTTTTACAGGAAATTCGCCCATTTCTTTGATGGGTTTCTCAAGTTCAACTTGAGTTTTCTTAATATCAAATCCCATTTCTTTTAATTTTTTGGCTATCTTCATCTGATTTATACTCTCAAAAAGCTCTCCTTGCTTGCCTACTTTAACAACAAATTCAATCTCCTGTCCGTCTAACTGAGAGGCTAATTTTTGGACTTTCTTTAATTGCTCTTGGGCTTTCTTTATCGCCAATTTTCTCTGCTCTTCGGCCCATTTTATAAGTTTCTCGGTGGCAGGCTTTGCTAGTCCTCTTCTGATAAGAAAATTCCTCGCATAGCCATCTGCTACCTCCTTAACTTCATATTTCTTCCCTAATTTTTCTATATCTTTTAAGAGAATAACTTTCATGGTTTTGTCATTCGCATTAATATTTCTTTAGCTTTTTCAAGTTGTGGGTCTTTTCCTTGTTCAATATCTTCTTGAGTAAGTTCTACTTTAATATCCGGCTCTAACCCTTTCTTATCAATAAGTCGTCCTTTTGGCGTAAACCAATGGGCTGTAGTGACTTTTAATAACCCTTCTCTTTTTATTCTACCAATATTCACTGTCTCTTGAACTGATCCCTTACCAAAAGTCTTCTCCCCTATTAATTTTACATCATCTCTTTGTTCTCTTAAAGCGGCTGCTAAAATTTCTGCTCCTGAGGCGGTTCCTTGATTAATTAAAACTACAACCGGATAATTTAAAAATGTAGCTGGACCTTTAGTCTTATAAATCTCCTCTTTTTGATTTGCATATCGAGCTTTTGCAACTATTTTATCTTTCTCTAAAAACCATCCTGCAATCTCTTGTACCTTATCTAACAAACCACCTGGATTATTTCTAAGATCCAAAATAATCTTCTTTACATTGCTATTTTCTATAATTTGTGCGGCTTTTATAAATTGTAAAGTTGTATTTTCATTAAACTGGTAAATAATTAGATGCGCAATGTTGTCATCTACAATCTCTACTTTGACTGAGGGAATATTAATTACATCTCTTGTAACTTCAATTTCTTTTGGTTCATTCCACCCTTCTCTAAAAATAGTTAGTCTTACGGTTGTTCCTTTCTCGCCTCTTATCATTTTTACTGCCTCATAAATAGTGAGATCTCTTGTAAAACTATCTTCAATTTTAATTATTTTATCTCCGGGTAAAATACCTGCTCTCTTTGCGGGCGTTCCTTCAAGTGGAGCAATTACTGTTAGCTGTCCATCTCTTATACCTATTTCCATTCCCACCCCCTCAAAACTACCTGAGATATCTTCTAAAAACATCTTACTTTCTTGAGGTGTATAAAAAACAGTATAGGGATCATTTAAGCTTTGCGCTAACCCTTTTGCAGCGCCATAAATCATATTTTGATAATCTAGTTTTCCAATAAATTCTTTCTCTAAAGCATCCCAAACTTCCCACAAAACAGAAAGGTCTAACCCTGAAGGAAGGCTTTCAGGTGGTTTTGGTGTCTGCTGAAGGCCTAAGTAAAACCCAATACTTAAAGAGACACCTATAAGAAAGATAGATGATACAAGTGGAACACCTATTTTAAATAATTTATTTTTCATAGAATTTTGAGATTTTTTGGACAAAACGAAGAATTTTTTTCTTTAAAATTCGAATTTGAAAATACAGAAATAAAAGTATGCCAAAAAAAGCAAAAAGTAAATTAATACCCCTGAAAATCAAACTAAACGCAACTCCATTTGCTTGAGATAAATTAAAAAATTGAAAAAGAAAAGCTTGGCTTACCTCAAGACTACCTAAAGCAGCTGGAAGAGGCACCACAGAAGCAAGGGCTGTCATACTATTTATAGCAAAAATTTTAAAAAGAGCCAAATATCCGCCCAGAAAAATAACAATAAACCAAAAGGATAAAATTATAAGAAAAATTTCAATACCTCCCATTATGAATATCTTTAAAAGAGTTTTTTTATCTGCAGTAAAAAAATGGCTGATTTCCTGTTCGATTTCCTTAATAACCCCCTTTCTTTCTTTAAAAACTCTTATGTTTGAAAGATAGAGTTTTCTCATTAGCCAAGAAAATATTCCTTCTTTTAGGGTAATCGATTGGAGCTTTAAATAAAGAAAAAATCCCAAAAGAGACCCAAGTAAAACTAAACCAGTTATCATTAGTTTGGTAAATAAATTCGTGGATAAATAAAATACAAAAGCAAAAACTCCTGTTAAAAAAAACACAGACGAGGCTAAAAACAAAATTAATTTGTCAAGAATAATAGAAGAAATAATGTGTTTTGAAGGAACATTGCTTTCTTCTTTTAAAATAGCATATCTTACCGGCTCACCTCCAAAAAATACAACTGGCGTTAAATAACTAAACGAAAAGCCAACTAATTTTGCTAAAAGAAGGAGGCGAAATTTTAAACCCTGACCTTGGGTTTTCAAAATAAAAAACCACCGAAGGGCGCCTGTTAAAATTTCTGCCAAAAACAAAAATAAGAAAATTATAAGAAATTTTAATGGCCATAATTTTAACATGGCCGATGTTACTTCAGATAAATCGGTAGAATGTAACGCAAAAATAAACAATCCGATACCAATAAAAAGTAAAATAAAGAAAAATAATTTTCTCATAGATTATTGTATTTATTTTACCTAAACCTCCTCATTTTGAAAAGGAATAAGAAGATCAAAATTTGTCCAGAACTAATTATTTAGGAATCCAATTGCATCACTTCCCCTATAAGATAATTTGGTTTTGCTTCTTTAATTTTAACCCTTAAGAAATTTCCAATTTTTGCATTTTTTAAAATAATGGCTCTAAAATGTATGGGTCTTGCAAGAAATGTATTGTTTTTTCCTTCCTTTACCACTAATACTTTTTCTTCTCTACCTACAAATCTTTTGCTATCCTCTTCTTTAATTTTGAGACAAAGTTTATTCAAAAAACGAGATCTTTCTGTCTTAATTCTATCTGGTAAATCTTTTAATAAGCCAGCTTCTGTTTTTTCTCTCCTTGAAAACTTAGTAATATTAACTATCCGAGGAGACGCTCTCTTAATTAAATCAACTGTTTTTTTAAAATCTTCTTCGGTTTCTGTTGGATAACCTACAATAATATCGGTTACAAGCATTAGATCCGGAAATCTCTTCTTAAAAGCTTCCACAATTTCAAGAAAGTCTTTTGTCTTATACCCTCTTCTCATATCTTTTAAAACCCTATCTGAGCCACTTTGCACTGGAATATGCAGATATTTATAAATTTTTGGGGAAGTATAAAGAGAAAGAAGAGGGTTTAAAATTCTTTTAAAATGTTGAGGGTTGCCCATTCCAATCCTCACACAAAATCTTCCAGGAATTTCTATAATCTTCTTTAAAAGGTGTGGCAATTCATATTTACCTCTATCTAACCCAAAACAGGCGATATCTTGTGATGTTAAATGTATTTCTTTAAACCCTTCAGAAAGAGCCATTTTAATTTCTTTTAAAATAGAGTCTTGAGAAAAACTATATAACTTTCCTCGAGCAAATTTTGTTGC
>CAZTTZ010000030.1:0-6415 GCA_964616065.1 uncultured Candidatus Saccharibacteria bacterium
ATAAAGGGCTCTTACCAATTGAATATATTGTTGAAAACTTTGGAAAGTTAAAACCTCTCAAAGTGGTTAGTTATAATAAAGAAAAAAGAAAAAGTGAATGGGATGAAGTAGTAGACGCGGTTAAAATTAATGTTAAAAAGCATAATAAGATTCGAATAATTGGAGAAAGAGGGTTAGATATTACCACCTCGGATTGGCATCCTTTCTTTGTACTTCAAAGATTCAAACCAAACCCTACCTGTCCTATTTGTCAAGCGAAAGTTAAAAATATCAGGTCTTTTGCTGCACATATAAGGTGGAATCCAGAATGCAAAGAAAAATATCAAGTTTATCCAAAATATGTAGTAGTTGAAAAAAGAGCAGACGAATTAAAACCGGGCGATTATATTCTTCAAAACCACTGGGCTCTATATCCAAACAGAAAAACCACCTTAAATAGAGAGTTGGCTTGGTTAATTGGTTTTTATATCGGAGATGGATGTATTTCTAAATTTGTTGATAATCGCGGAGGAAATAATTTAGTAAAGTATAAATTGAGATTCTTTAGCGAACACAAAGAACCTCTTCAAAAAGTGGCCCATATTTTAAATAAGCATTTTGGGTGTAATGTGAAAGTTATTCAAAATGATAAAAGAAGCAAAGTATTAAAAGAGGTTGCCACCTCAAAAAAAGAAGCAGTTGAATTCTTCTTCAAATATGGATTTAGTCCCGGGAAGAAAGATGTCAAAATCTGTGTACCTCAAGAAGTGAAACAAAATCTTTCTTTAGACAATGTTTTTGCTCTTCTTTCTGGATTAATGGATAGCGATGGTCATATTTCTAAAAAGGAGGGTGATTTTGAGTATTATACTGTCTCTTCAAAACTAGCCGAAGATATTTTAGAAATATGTAGCTTAGCGGGGGTTTTGGCGTCGATTAAAAAGAAAACTTCTGTTAGAACAAACGAAAAATCTATTTGGAGAGTTCGAATTCCCCGATATGAATTAACAAGAATAAAACAAAATTTAGAAAACACCGTCGGGCCTGAAAAGATTTTAGAGAATCTCTTCAATAGAAAAAAGCGATATTTTCCGGTAGTAAGAGTAAAAAAGGTCTCAAAAGTGGATGTAAAAGATGAGGAATTTTATGATTTGACTACAAAGAAAAATCATAATTATTTGGCTGGAAAGAACACTTTAGTCTTTGTTCATAATACTGTTTTTCATATTTTTCTTGGAGAAAGAATGCCCTCGACAGAATCGGTAAAGGTATTGGTGAAAAAAGTTTTTGAGAATTTCCACCTTCCTTACATTACTGTCACGCCCACATTTTCAATTTGTCCTGTTCATGGATATTTGGCAGGGGAGCATTTTACCTGCCCAAAATGTACGGTAAAACAACCTTGCGAAGTTTATTCTAGGATAGTAGGCTATATTAGGCCTGTTTCCCAATGGAACGAAGGGAAAAAGCAAGAGTTTAAAGAAAGAAAGGAATTTAAACCCAGGGTGAAAGAACTAATTCAACAGAAAAACACATAGATTCCTAATGAGTCTCTCCCAAACTTTTTTAATCGTCCTTCTTGCATTCATTGTAGGTTTAATTTCTTCTCTATTTCTATCTCCCCTCTGGCTTGTGCCAGGGTTTTTTATTATTGCCGCCCTGGCAGTTTATAAAAGAGAAATAGTTTGGATTTTTGTTTTTGTTGTGCTTGCCTTAGGGTTTTTAAGAGGTTATTCTGTTGTGCTTTCAATAAAATCAAGCCGTCTTTTGCAATTAAATAATTTGCCCCAAAAAGTAACCCTAACAGGGACAATTGTAGAAGAACCAGAGAGAAAAGAAAATTATCAGAGATTTGTTTTTCAGCCCCAAAATATAGATGGAAAAATTTTAGTTTACACCAAAAATGACTTGCAATATCTAAAAAGCCAACAAGTAGAAATAAAAGGCATGCTTAAAACCCCACCAAAGTTTGAGGAGTTTGACTGGCAGGCCTATCTTGCCAAAAAAGGCATTCTGAGCGTTATGTATTATCCAGAGATTTCTGTAAAAAAAGAAGCCGGTTTTCTTTGGAAGATAATTTCCCAAATAAAGAATAAGGCAAGAGAAACTGCAATAAAGTATCTACCCAAACCGGAAAGTTATCTTTTTAGAGCAATTATTTTAGGTGACAAAAGAGAGTTACCCGATGCCTTAAAAGAATCTCTTAACAAGGCAGGTATAAGACATATAACTGCGATCTCTGGTATGCATATTATGATTCTGATTAATATTTTAATGTCTTTCTTTTTAAGCATTGGATTGTGGCGCAAACAGGCTGCACTTGCAACAATTTTATTTATCCTTTTTTATCTCTTTTTTGTAGGATTTCAGCCCTCAATTGTTAGAGCCTCAATTATGGGATGTGGTATAATCTTAGCCCAAATTCTGGGTAGGATTCCAGATATGATTAGATTCCTCTTGTTTGCAGCATCTTTAATGCTTTGTATAAACCCCTTAGTTTTTTATGATGTAGGCTTTCAACTCTCCTTTTTGGCCGCTTTGGGTATAAACTACCTTGCCCCATTCTTTTATAAAAAACTACAATTTTTACCAAAAAGCTTCAGCATAAGGTCAATTTTTTCCTTTTCCCTTGCGGTACAGGTTTTCACCCTACCCCTGCTTCTTTTTTATTTTGCCTATTTTCCTTTCATCTCTATTTTTGCTAATCTTTTGATTCTCCCACTTTTGCCTTTTATTTTGAGTTTAGGATTTCTAGCCACACTTTTAAGTCTATTTTTACCTTTTTTAAGTCTCATTGTCTTCTTTCCACTCTCTTTGTTTCTTGCATATATTCTCTGGATTTCTAACATATTTGCGAAAGCCTCTTTTTTGGGAATTAACTTCCAGCTTCCACTTTGGGTTTTAATTCTCTATTATAGTCTTCTGAGTTTTTTGGTTAGAAAAGCCCTCCAAAAAGAAAGATATTGGTTTTTAGAATATTAAAGGGGTCCAATAAACAAAGCCATGGCAATCTCTTATTACACCCTTTGGGATGACAACCTCTTTAAAAGGTGAAATAATTAAAAAATGGAAAAAATTTTAGAATTCTCCAAAGACTTCCTCTTTGGTTCTGCCACAGCCGCCTATCAAGTAGAAGGTGGCAATGTATATAGTGACTGGGCAGATTTCTATCCAGCAGGCATCGCCTGTGATCATTATCATAGGTTCAAAGAAGACTTTGACTGGATCTTAAAACTCAACCAAAATGCCCATCGCTTCTCAATTGAATGGGCAAGAGTGGAGAAAAAAGAAGGAGAGTTTGATAAAAAAGAAATAGACCATT
The DNA here is from genome assembly GCA_964616065.1 of uncultured Candidatus Saccharibacteria bacterium. Taxonomy (GTDB): domain Bacteria; phylum Patescibacteriota; class Minisyncoccia; order Minisyncoccales; family PEYH01; genus JAGGTU01. The sequence continues at coordinate 3,302 of CAZTTZ010000030.1, forward strand.
ACAGAGAAGTCCTCCTTTATCTAAAGAAAAGAAACATTAAAACAATGGTCACCCTCTTTCACTTTACCCTCCCTAAATGGTTTGCTAAAAAAGGGGCCTTCGCAAAAAAGAAAAACATCTTCTACTTTCAAAGATTTGCCAACAGAATCTTTGATGAATACAAAGATCTTGTTGATTTTTGGATCACTATAAATGAGCCACAAGTATATGCGGCGCAAAGTTTCTTGATTAAATTATGGCCACCAAAAAAGGGCAATCCTGTTTTATACTTCAAGGTGCTGAAAAACTTGATTTTGGCTCACAAACTTATTTATAAAAACTTCCATCAAAAAAGTGATTCAGTATTCGTTGGGATTGCAAAGAATAATCAATATTTTGAACCCTTTTCCAAAAGATCTATTTTAGATAAATTGGTCACAAAAATTGCTCAGTGGTGGCAGAATGAGTGGTTTTTAAAACATATCAAAAACTATCTTGATTTTATAGGATTAAATTATTATTTTCACAATAGAATTAAATTCCCATTTTTTATAAGAAACGAAAATAAGATTGTCTCAGATATAGGCTGGGAAGTTTACCCAAAAGGAATTTATTATGTCTTATTGGAATTGAAAAAATATAGCCTCCCAATTTATATAACAGAAAATGGAATAGCTGACAAAGAAGATATTTTAAGAGAAAATTTCATCAGAGATCATCTTTACTGGATCAATAAGGCGATCGGCCAAAAAGTAGATGTAAGGGGTTATTTCCACTGGTCTTTAATAGATAATTTTGAATGGGAAAAAGGATTCGATCCAAGATTTGGTTTAATAGAAATTGATTACAAAAGTTTAGAAAGAAAACCCAGAAAAAGCGCCTTTTATTATGCTCAAATCTGCAAAAACAACCAATTAAAACTTAATCACTTAATGACTTAATCACTTAATTAACTTTCCCTTAATTATGCTTTGGATAATACTCTCCCTTTCTAGTTATTTTCTGGCTGCTATCTCAGGAGTAATTGACAAAATTTTACTCTCAGGGCCTATACCTAAACCAAAAGTTTACGCTTTTTATATCGGAGTCTTGGGAACAATTGTGGGCTTAATTCTCATTCCCTTTGGATTTCAATTACCAGAAACTCCAATCATTCTTTTGGCGCTTCTTTCTGGTGGAATTTGGATTCCAGGGGTTATCGGTTTATTTGAAGGATTGAGAAAACATGAAGCCTCCAGAATTATCCCGGCCACTGGCGCCTTAGTTCCTTGCTTTGTTTTTGCTTTTAATTATATTTTTTCTAAATTTGCCAATGAGCCTGTTTCAGGTTTGTCGAAAATAAAACTTCTAGCCTTTTTTCTATTGCTTCTTGGAAGTGTCTTAATAAGTTACGAGAGAAAGAAAAAAATTACCAAAGAAAGCCTTAAAATTGCAATAGTTTCTGCTATTCTTTTTGCCCTCTCTTTTGTTTGTGTAAAATATGTGTTTTTGTCTCAACCTTTTATCTCCGGATTTATTTGGACAAGGCTTGGAGGTTTCTTGGGGGCATTTGCGCTTTTTTTTACCAAAGATGTTCAAGAAGAATTATTTTCAAAATTAAGGAAAAAGGCCACCCCAAAACCTTTGTTTTATAGAAAAAAAGTAGCCCTTTTGTTTCTTTCTAATCAAGCAATTGGAGGAGCCTCAGGTCTTTTTCAAACCCTGGCCATATATTTTTCACCAAAAGCTTATCTTCCTTTTGTGAATGCTCTGGAGGGTACAAAGTATGTCTTTCTGTTTTTGTTTACTTTAATTCTTTCTTTTAGGTTTCCCAAAATACTCCTTGAAGCAACCGAAAAGCAAGTTATTCTCCAAAAACTATTTGCTATTCTTTTAATCATCGCGGGATTATTTTTATTATTAAAATAGATTTAATGAGAAAGTTTTGGAAAATAATTTTAATAATCCTCTCTTTTATATTCCTTTCCATTTTTTGTTTTTTCTTTGTTGGGAAGGCGCAACCAAAGGAAGAAATTTCCTGGGGAGTTGTGTTTTCTCAGCGCCACGCAAAACATTTGGGCCCTGATTGGAGAAAGTGCTATCTTGCTATTTTGAATGAACTTGGTGTAAAAAATCTGAAACTTGTTGCTTACTGGGACCTTATTGAAAAAGAACCCGGAATTTATGATTTTTCAGATTTAGATTGGCAGATAAAAGAGGCAAAAAAAAGAGGAGCTAAAATACTTTTGGTATTTGGAAGAAGGGTTCCAAGATGGCCAGAATGTTTTATCCCTAAATGGGCTCTCTTTCCAAACGACATTCATAAGGAAAGATTATTAAAATTTATAGAAGTCCTTGTGAATCATTATAAAAATGAAGATGCAATCTGGGCTTGGCAGGTTGAGAATGAACCCTTTTTTCCTTTTGGTAAATGCCCTCCGCCAGATGAGAATTTGTTAAAAAAAGAAATAGAACTTGTTAAATCTTTAGATGAGAAAAAAAGACCGATTGTTATTACAGAAAGCGGAGAGTTACCTTTATGGTTTAAAGCAGCAAGATTGGGTGATATTGTAGGGCATACCCTTTATAGAAAAGTTTGGATTTCTCAACTTAAAATGTATTTTTCCTATCCTTTTCCTCCGGTATATTATGGGCGCAAAGCCTGGTTAATTAAAAAACTTTTTAAAAAACCAGTTATTTGCGTGGAACTTCAGGCAGAGCCCTGGGGACCTGTTCTTTTGTATGATTTGCCCTTGGAAGAACAAAAAAAGACGATGAATTTAGAAAGGTTCAAAAAAGTAATTGAATATGCAAGAAATACAGGAGAGGATACTTTCTATCTCTGGGGAGCGGAATGGTGGTATTGGTTGAAGGAAAAACATAAAGATCCCAAAATATGGCAGGAGGCACAAGAATTGTTCAAAGACTAGGTTGAATAGAATCAATGCCACCATTCTCACAGAGGGGATTGGGGAGAATTTATTAAAATAAAAAAGATGCTTTCTATTATCATTCCAACTTTAAACGAAGAAAAAAATCTCCCAAAACTTTTAAGAAGTCTTCAAGACCAAGATCTTCAAGAGGAGTATGAAATTATTATTGCTGACGCCGGTTCTTCTGATAAAACAAGAGAAATTGCCAAAAGTTTTGGGTGCA
>CAZTTZ010000031.1:0-6204 GCA_964616065.1 uncultured Candidatus Saccharibacteria bacterium
AAAGTTGCCACAGGTACAAATGCAGGAGTGATAATTTTGCCATGCGGGGTTTTAATCTCGCAAAGGCGAGCCTTGCTTTTTTTAGATTTTTTTAGAATTTTAAATTGAAACATTTTATTTAAGATTCTTAATTCTTACTCCAATTAACCGAATTAGTTTCTTTTGGGGATTTTTGCGCTTATCCAAAAAAGGTAACAGCATATTTATTCCTTTTGCAAGAAACTCTTTTTTAGATGATAAAGGCACCAAAAAACTTCTCTCAAAGCTTTTTGTTTCAAAATCAAAGAAGCGCACGGTTATAACTATAGTTTTGAAAGTTGTAAAACCTTTTTCTTTAAACTCTTTAAAAGTTTTACTAACCAGTTTTTGGAATTTTCCAAAGATTATTTTAGGATTGAGTGTATCTTTTAAAAAGGTAGTTTGGGCCCCAATTGATTTAATTTCTCTTTGCTCAACAATAGGCGTTGTATCTATGCCCCTTGCTTTTTTATAAATTTCTTCTCCAAACTTTCCAAAAAGTTTTTTTAATTGATGCTTTGGTAGCTTTTTAAGATCTTGGATTGTTTTTACCTTTAATTTAACTAAAACCTCTTCTGTTTTGGGACCCACCCCCGGCAGTATTCTTGCCGGCAAAGGGTTGAGCATTTTAGATATTTCCTTGGGCCGGACTACTTTCAGGCCATCTGGTTTTTGCAATTGAGAGGCTATCTTCGCAATTAGTTTGTTGGGGCCAATACCGACTGAACAGGTTAACTTTTCTTTTTGTTTTATTTCTTTTTTTATCTTTTTACATAATTCTTGAGCCTCTTTATAATTTTTTACAAAACTTAAATCTAAATAAAATTCATCAATGCTTGCTTTCTCTATTCTTTTTGTATAGTTTCTTAAAATTTTCTCTATCTCTTTGGAAACCTTCTTGTATTTTTCAATATCAGGCTGGACAAAAATACACTCTGGTTGGCCTTGTTTTTGCGCTTCTTTTGCAAGTTTCCAAGCCTGTGAGATAGGCATTGCTGAATGGATACCAAATTTTCTTGCTAAATAATTTGCAGTCGATACCACTCCCCTACCTTTTCCGTTTTTGGGATCTGCACCAACAACTAAAGGTTTGCCTTGAAAATGAGGATTGTCTCTTTCTTCAATCATTGCAAAAAAAGCATCCATATCAATATGGGCAATAATTCTCATAGTTTTTTGAATTTTTTCTTCTCAAGTTGTCGGACTCTTTTTTCATCTAAGCCAAAGTGATGGGCTATTTCATGCCATACAACTCTTTTAACAATATTTTTTATTTCCTCAGGACTTTTGGCGCTCTCTTCAATTGGCTTTTTAAATAAAGTAATTTTATCAGGAAGAACATTGGCATAATGAGTACCTCGTTTAGTTTTGGGCACACCTTGATATAGCCCAAAAAGCGCATATTTGTTTGGAAGCCTAAGCTTTTCAATAATGCTTTTACTTGGCCAATCTTCAATTACAATATCTACATTCTCTAGTAATTTTCTAATATGGCGAGGCAGTTGTTCTACTCCTTGTTTTACTAACTCTTCAAATTCTTTGCCTGTCATTACTTTATCCTATATTGATTTTCATTTTGTGGCAATAAACTTTCCTTTTTCTTTCAAAAGGAGGGAGACCACCTATTTTTATTGACAGAAACAAAAATGAATTATAAAAATTAAAGAGTTCTTAATTTCTTATACGGAGGTGAGAGGCAATGACACAGAAAGAAAAGAAAATCTGGAGGGCGATCTTGCTGATAGGTATTTTAATAACGCTTGTGCTTGCAGGATTTGCTATGGCTTTAGATGGAATAAAAGGCCTTGTAAGTGAATATTGTATCAATGTACCTCGTTTTCCTGTTGAAGAAACGCCTTCAAAGTATGGATTAGAATATCAGGAAATTGATGTAGAAGTTGAGCCTGAGATACTCCTCAAAACATGGTACATACCTTCTCAACTTGTTGAACCCCTGATTATCTTGGTGCCAGGGTATGAAGGCACAAGAGAAACTGTTCTTCCTGCAATTCAATTTCTCAATGAGGCTGGCTACTCTACGCTGGCAATAGATCCTCGAGGACAAGGAGAAAGTGACGGAGAATGTATATGCGGCTCTTATCTTGCCTCTGACTTGGGAAAAATTGTGCAATTTTTTAAGCAAAAAGGTGTTTCCCGGTTTGTCCTCTTTGGATTGTCTCTTGGTGCGGTTGGCTCTATTATTGCTGGCGCTCAGAATCAAGAAGTTATAGGTGTAATTGCAGACAGTGCTTTTGCAAATATTCGTGAGGGGTTTAGACACTCTCCTTCTTGTGAGGCTAAAATTCTGTTTGACAATCTTCTCTTTTATAAACTCTTGCAAACCTTTGGACCTATATATATCCACAATGCCTTTGGTGAATTTATTGACCCAACCAAAGCCACAAATGCTCTTTTACATATCAAAAATGTCCGGAATATATTGCTTATGCACGGAAAAAACGATACAGTGATTCCTATTGAGAATACATATCTCCTTTTTGACGAGGCACAAAAGACACCAGGCATAAAGGAACTATGGATATATGAAGGAGATCATGGAGAAGGGTTTAAGAGATACCCAACAGATTATAAAAAACGGGTTTTAGATTTTCTTGCACGAGTTCTGGAGGGCTAGCCCCTCCTTTTTTCTTTAAATTTTTTGTCTTAAAATAGAAATATGATTTTATGGATTCTCATTTTACTCCTTGCGATTATATTTGGAGTTTTACTTTGTCAGGGCAATAAAGTCTTAAATTTTTATCTCTATCCACCAAGATTTCAAAATAAAAAATCTCCAAAAGATTTTGGTTTAGAATATGAAGAATTTAATGTGCAGGTAGATAAAGAGAAAATTTTTGCCTGGTTTTTCAAAGGAAAGAAAGATTTAACTCTTATTTTTGTTCCTGGATTTATAACCAACCGCTCTTTTGTATTAGAAAGAGTGTGGCCATTATTAAAGAAGAAAGAATTCAATGCAGTTATTTTTGATCCCAGAGGTCAAGGTGACAGTGAAGGTAAATTTTTAATGGGTGCCTTTATGGACGAAGACATATCTGCGATCATAGATTGGCTAAAGAAGAATAAAGGATTGAAAAAATTTGTTCTTTTTGGAACTTCTCTTGGGGCTACTATTGCCCTTGCTGTTGCAAGTAAAAGAAAAGATGTAATTGCAACTGTTGCCGATAGCCCTTTTATGAATATTTCTAAAATTTCATCTAAAGAAGTTTTTCGAATGTTTCCGTCTTTGGCAAAAATTTTTCTTCCATTTACGCGAGTGGTTCTTTTTTTAAAATTTAAACGAGATCTTTTTAGAAAACTCGATGCTTTTTCTGTAATAGAGAATGTATCCCATATCTTTTTTATTCATGGCAAAAATGATAAGGTTATAAATTATAAACATTCCTTAACTTTATACAAAAGAGCCAAAGAACCCAAAAAAATTTGGATTACAGAGGCTGATCATTGTGAGTCGTTTAACCTATATTCAAAAGAGTACCTTGAAAGGGTATTAGAGTTTATAAAATCGCAAAATTACTGAAGATATTTTCTATATCCAAAGTAAGTTAATATAGGCACAAGAGCAAAGGCAATATAGGAAAGATATCCGCTATAAATAAGAAACACATTTAACAAAGAGGCGCCGGCATAGATTATTATAGAAAAGAAGATATTAAATGAAGAAAGGTCCTTTAATGAGAAGACCTCCCTTTTAAAGTTAAAGAGCATTACCCCCATTGCTACCGTGAGAAATAAAAAATCTAAAACCCCTATTAAGAATCCAAAAGTAGGGAGACCTGAAACAACGGCGTAGTAATCTTGAAGAGCAGGTCTGTAAATAATATCCGAAGCAATTAGGCAATAAAATGTAAAAGAAAACCAACCTATTCCAAAGAGAATATCTAAGATGAAGTTTATCCGCTTATTTGAGGTAAAATATGATAGGAGAACGGGTAAAAAACAATAAAGATGCAAAAAAATAAAAATACTCGCTGTGGCTAGGAAAAATTTTCCTACCTCAAAAGAGAGATAATGAATTGTCATTATCGCTAAATAATTAAAAAACCACCATAAAGATCCAAAAAGCCACAAGGAAAAAATTAAACGTTCTCTAAAAAAGACGTTTTTCATTCCTCTTTTCTGCAAGGCCCTAAAAATTATCCAAGCGGTAATAAAACAACAAAAAGCAGCCCAAATTTGAGTCCACCCTCCTTTGAAAATTGTTTCATAGATTATTTGTTTTAGAGCGTTCTCCATAAATTAGATAATAAAATAAATCACATCTCCATCTTGAACTACATAATCCCTCCCTACTATATTAATTAACCCTTTCTCTTTTGCTTTCTGCCAAGATCCGGCCTCAATTAATTTATCCCATTGAATCACCTCACATCTTATAAACTTTTCTTCAAAATCACTATGAATTTTTCCGCCTGCTTGAGGGGCTTTTGTACCTTTTTTTATTTCCCAAGCTCTAATTTCATTTTCATTCATTGTGAAAAAGATAATCAAATTTAATAATTGATAAGCTTTTTTAATTAATTCACCAATTTTTGGGCCAATACCCAACTCTTGAATTTCTGTTTCCGACATCTCCTCTAATTCCTCCTCAAGTTTTACATCTAAAACAACATGATTTTTATCTGCAAGCTCTTTTGGAATTGTGAAATTACCACCTTTTACATTATAAACATATAAAATTGGCTTTGCGGTTAATAAAAAAAGATCTCTCGTCATTGCTCTCTCTGACTCTTCTAACTCTAAATCAATTACCTTTTCCCCCTCTTCTAATGATTTTTTTAATCTCAAAAGGAGCTGATATTCTTTCTTTGCTTCTTTATCCTGAGCTTTTATTTGTTTTGAAAGCTTCTCTATTCTTTTTTCTATAGTCTCTAAATCTTTTGCTATCAACTCTCTTTCTAAAATTTCAATATCTCTTTGTGGGTTTATGTCTTTTTCCACATGAGCAACATCTTCTTTTTCAAAAAACCTAACAACCTCTAAAATTGCATCAACTTCCCTTATATGAGCCAAAAATTGGTTTCCCAGCCCTTGTCCTTTATGGGCGTCTTTAACTAAGCCGGCAATATCAACAAATTCAATTACTGGAGGAATTACTTTCGGCCGCAAAAAAGCCTTAGCTAAAGCATTTAGTCTTTCATCTGGCACTTCAACCACTCCGATATTTGGATCAATTGTACAAAAAGGATAATTAGAAATGTCTACCTTCTTTTTTGTTAAAGCTTTAAAAAGAGTTGATTTTCCAACATTTGGCAAACCAACTATTCCAATTTTTAGCATAATTTTATTAGATGAGTCCCTCTGTTATTTTTTCACAAAAACTAACGAATGGCAAGTTCTTACCTTGTTTTGACAGGAAATTAAGTTGATTATATAATAAAGTCATCTTGGACATTCACAATTTTAAACCTATAGAAAAAAGGAGGTAAAATGAAGAGTTCTTTGGGGCGGATAGGAAAGGGTCTACTGATAGGTCTTCCTGTAGGAATTCTTCTTTATTTTGTAATTGTAGCATTGAAAGCTCTTACAGAGGTTTTCTTGCCGTTAGTAGTAATGTTGCTGCCAGGGATCTCTCCGATAATTCAGAAAGCTCTTTCATTCTTTTTAATGGTCCTTTTTATAGGTGCAATAGGATGTTTGATCGAATTCTTACATCCCATAAAGCGTATAAAGAAAATCTTGCTCAAAATGCCACCTTTAAGAAGAAGTTCAAATCAAAAAGGGCAAGTGCCTGAGGCGTTTCGTGAAAAACGAGTCGTTTCGGTAAAACTTGGAGACCTTTCATTATTTGGCATCCTTATAGGAGAACTTTCAGTCAACAATGATAACGGAAAACCGGAAAAGAAGGTTAAAGTATTTGTTCCCAATTCTCCTTTACCGTTTACAGGCTTTGTCTTTCTGGTTTCTCCTGAAAAGGTAAGCTTCATGGAAGATTTCTCTGTATCTCAGTTTTTAACTTTTGAGGGCACATATGGAGTAAAGGGTCCTACAGAGCCTTTGAAAGAAGAAGTCTATTTCAAAAAGGCCTCACTCCAGTGAGAGTGAGGCCTTTTTGTTTTTTTATCTCTCACACTAAAAGGGCCATTTTTTATTGAAATAGGCCCAGAGAAGATAGCCAGCAATACCTACTACAACTACTCCTATTACTACCCAAAGAATGGTATTCAT
>CAZTTZ010000032.1:0-5941 GCA_964616065.1 uncultured Candidatus Saccharibacteria bacterium
AGTTCATCTTGCAATTTCAAAGCTTCAAAAACATCATCAGTGAGATTGACAGGCAATTGGGTTGAATTGGTATAATAGGGGACTTTTTTTGTGCCTGCGCAAATAATATCTGGATATCTTTCTTTATCCTTTTGGGCTAGACGGTAGGCGGTAGATTCAGCAGGCGTTGCCTCAAGATTATAAATATGTCCTGTTTCTTTTTGATATTTCACAAGTCTTTCTCTCATAAAGTCTAAAATTTCTAAGGCGAATTTTCTTCCTCTCTTTGAAGCAATATCCTCTCCTAAAAAGTTCAAAAGAGCCTCGTTCATTCCAACAAGGCCAATTGTTGAGAAGTGATTAGCCCAATAACCACCTCTTGTCTTTTTGATATCTCCAAGCCAATATTTTGAATAAGGATATAATCCTTTCTCTGTGAGATTTTCTATTGCTTTGCGTTTAATCTCTAATGCCTCCCGCGCAAGATCCATTATTTCACCCAATCTTTGGAAGAATTCTTTTTTAGTTTTTGAAAGGTATCCAATTCTTGGTAAGTTTATAGTCACAACTCCAATTGAGCCGGTTTTGGCCCCTGAACCAAACAGTCCTCCCCCTCCGCGGTTGTAAAGTTCTGTTAAGTTTAAACGAAGTCGGCAACACATACTGCGTACATCTTCGGGTTTCATCTCAGAGTTTATATAGTTTGCAAAATAATTAATTCCGTATTTTGCCGAGGCCTCAAATATGCCATCAAAGGCAGGCTCTTGCCATGGAAAATCTTTGGTAATATTAATGGTTGGAATTGGGAAATGAAACGGTCTTCCATTTTTGTCTCCCTCCAGATACACCTCATACAAGGCTTTATTGAAAATCTTCATCTCCTCCTCAAATTCCTGATAAGTCTCTTTTTGTGGCTTTCCCCCAATAATTACCGGCTGTTTTGCAAATACAGAAGAAGGTCTTAAATCTAAAGTAATGTTTGTGAAAGGAGAGTTACCGGTGATAAAAACCTGCCCCTTTCTTTGAGCAATCACTGTCTCATTATCAGTATTCACTGACCAGATAACTCCTTGATAATCTATTTCTTTTATTTGCTGAATGTAATCATGCTTTGATTGAGTGAGGGTTAAAAGATATTGTGTTTTTTTAGAAATGCCGCTTGTTTTTCTTATACGAATATTTGCATTATACCCTGCTAAAGCGGCTATAGCTAAAAGTGCCTGGGCGTTTTCTTTGCTGGTGACTACAATGCGCTTTCTATATTTTTCATGCCAACCATCTCCTTTTATATAAGTTTCTAAAAATAATCTTGCTTGCCTCTGGCTTAACTTAAAAAGAAAAGAAGGAAAGACTTTCTTTCTCTGGCCAAATAATTGGTGGATTTTCTTACTAGAAGAAGGTAAAAGTCGAATATGCTGACATGTTCCTAAAGAAGTCTGCTCTCTTACATCAAATTCTAATCCCTCCTCTTCTAACAAATTCTTAATTTCCTTATAATTCTCAGGATGAACAGAAGAAGATTGATAAATACTCACTCTATAGCTCCCTTTATTTTCTATTGATCCTTCAGAAAGAACCCAGGCCAGAATTTTTAATTTTCTATCGCTAATTTCTAAATCAGGATTTTTATTAGCCAAAATACCGGGTGTAGGAACAGGAATCGGAGATTTATATTTCAACACTTTTTCGATTGGCTCAAGAACATATGTTTCTGTATTGAAAACTTGTCTAACAATTCTATGGTTCGGAGAAATAAGCTGATCCTGATTTCTGTTTTTCAAATTATACATTTTGCCTTTATAAAACCACCTAAAAACTTTCTTCACCGATTTCTGTTCTAACTCATGGGTTTTTAAATTAAAAGTGTAAATTATGTCTCCTTCATTAACCTCATACCATGATTTCCAACCTTTGGGCGTCAAAATTTGAGTGTCTTCTGATAAACATTGAAAACCGACCCTTGTGGGAACAGCCATATTAAAAAGAAATTCCTGAAAAGCCTGTTTTACCTGTTTATAATTTAAATTGTCATATCGAATAAATGGAGCAAGGAGGGTATCAAAATTTGAGAAAGCAATTGCGCCTGCGGCCTCTCCCTGCAAAGTATACATAAAATTCACAACTTGACCTAAAGCCACTCTAAAATGCTTTGGAGGTCTTGATTCAATTTTTGTTTGAACTCCTCCGAATCCTTTGAGCAAAAGATCGTAAAGATCCCAGCCAACACAATAAGCTCCCAAAGTATCTAAATTATGAATGTGGAAATCTCCAGATTGATTTGCTTCTCTTATTTCTTTTGGATAAATTTTATTTAGCCAATATTTTTTAATAACATAAGAGGTCACATAATGATTAAGCCCTTGCAAGGAAAAGGCCATATTTGCATTCTCTTGCACTTCCCAATCTAAATTACCAAGATATTGATCTACTCTTTCAACTGCCTCCTCAGAAACTGCTACCGCTTCTCTAATGCGTCTTCTCTGTTCCCGGTATAAAATATAAGCTTTAGCTGCTTTCACTAAATTCTCTAGGATTAAAACTTCCTCAACTATATCTTGAATTTGTTCTACATGAGGAATTTCTCCTTCTTTAAATCTTCTTTGAAGCAAATCAACAACCTTTTTAGTAAGTCTCTCTGCTAACTTGCCATCGCCCTCTCCTGAGGCTGTTAAAGCTTTAAAAAGAGCCTCCTTGATTTTTAATTCATCAAAAGAAACAATCTCACCATTTCTCTTTTTCACTTGAGTAATTTTAGTCATGTTAGTAAAAAAGTTAAAAAGTATATTTTCTTATTATACTTGTCAATCAAAAAATCAGTCAAATTGTGGAAAACTTTTTAAATGCCTGTGGCAATAAGCGTAATCCGTACTTCGTCTGGTCGAAATTGTTTATTATTTTGAAATGCGCCGAAAATAATTTTTGCCTGCGGAGAACTTTTTTTATTTATAATATTAGCTGTTTGTTGCACATCAAATAAGGTAAGATTTTTGCCCCCAGCAATATTAAATAAAATTCCTTTAGCTCCATCAATAGAGGTTCCTAGGAATGGAGAGGTAAGCGCCTCTTCAGTTGCTTGTTCAATTTTCTTCTCTCCATGGCCCTTACCAATGCCAAAAAAGGCTCTGCCGGCATTTTTCATAATTGAGCTTAAATCTGCTAAATCTATATTGATTAAGCCTGGGGTTATTATAAGGTTCAAAATGTCAAAAATAATATTATGAATTATTTCATCTACTAGGTAGAAAGCGGAATCAATGTTGGTAGAGTTTTGAACTTTATCTAAAACCTTGTCATTAAAGATTACAACAAATGTATCCAAATTTTTTTCTAATATTGACAAAGCCTGATGAGCAATTTTTTTTCTTTGGGCACCTTCAAAATAAAAAGGGAAAGTTGCGATTCCCATAACTAAAGCGTCAGTTTCTTTTGCTATCTCCGCTACAACAGGGGAGGCACCAGATCCTGTTCCTCCGCCCAAACCACAAATGATAAAAACAATGTCTCCGCCTGCAATAATATTCCTTATCTCTTCTTTTGATTCCTCCGCTGCCTCTCTGCCAACCTTGGGATTCATGCCTGAACCCAGCCCTAATGTTTTCTTTCTGCCGATTTGAATCTTCTTGTCTGCTTTAGTTGTCTTTAAATCCTGAAGATCAGAATTAATAGCGATCAACTCAACAGATTTAGAATAAGGTCTTGGTATTCTTGTGAGAATATTACCTCCTGCTCCACCAATCCCAATGACTTTTATCTTAATATGATTTTTCATGGCAAAAATATTCTAAAAATCTTTTTCAAACCCTGAAGAAATTGACTTCTTTCTGATTGAAACTCTTCCGTGAACCCTTTAAGAACCAAACCACATAAAACAGCAAGAGAAGGATCGGTCTTAAGGTTTACAAACCCTTTAGGAAATGCTTTTTTGACAGGTAATGCCAATTCCTTTTTTGCAAAATCAACAATCCCAGGCAAGTTTGCCCCGCCTCCAACTAATACTACGCCGGCGGGTAAGGAATCGGCTTTAGAAATTTTCTTTAGTTCTTTTTTAATTAGTGTAAAAATCTCTGAGACGCGTGCTTTTCCTGCCTTTGCCATTTTATTAAGCGGAAAAACAAAAGTTTTATTTGGCCCTATTTCTATTTTTTCTTTTTTTCTTGATTTTTTAAAAATATATTCACCGAACTTTAATTTAATTTTCTCGGCAATCTCTATTTCTGTTTGAAGAGCAATCGCAATATCATTTGAAATATGAGCAGACCCAACCGGTAAGATTGCAAGGTGCAGCAAAGATCCTTCTTCAAACACAGCAATCGAGGTACTGCCTGCTCCAATATCTACTAAAGCTACTCCCAGCTCTTTTTGTTGAGGAGTTAAAACTGCTAAAGAAGCTGCCAAAGGAGAAGGAATCATCTCAACAATTTCTAGGTCTGCTCCTAAAATTGCATCTATAAGGTTTTTAACATATGGGGAAAAAGCACATATTGCCAAAGATTCTACCTCAAGCTTTATTCCTTTTAAATTAAGAGGGTCTTTAATCCCCCTCTCTCCATCAATGATAAATTCCTTTGGTATAATCTCTATGACTTCTTTATTAAAAGGCAAAGTAATTGAACGCGAGCTTTCTATCACTCTTTCTATATCTTCTTGGGAAACTTTTTGATCTGCTCTTGAAATTGCAACCGCCCCATGAGTATTTTTAACAAAAATGTGATATCCCCCAATGTTAACAAAAACTTCTTTGAGTTTTCTTTGTGATTCGCTCTCGAGTAATTTTTTGAGCTCAATGATTTTTTGGCGGACTTTATTGGAGTCTATAACCATGCCTTTTCTTACACCAAACGAAGGTAGGGATTGGAAACTTAAAACTTCTATTGCTTGACTTCCGTTTTGTTTTTGGGCAATGGTTCCTTTGATTGCGCTTGAACCTACATCTATTGCTCCAACATAGGTTGTTTTTGCCATGTTTTTAGAAAAAATAATCTAAATATTTATTTTCTTTTTGAAACATAATCTCTGCCTCCTTTGGTTTTTTATGGTCATAACCCAAAAGGTGCAAAAGTCCATGAATGAAAGTTCTTGCTAATTCTTTTTTAAACTCTGATTGCTCTCTTTTGGTCTTTTTTTTAACCTCTCTCAGACAGATAAGAATCTCTCCCAATTGTTTCTGCGCCTCTGGGGGAACAATAAAACCCTCTTTTTGAGGCTCAGGAAACGAAAGAACGTCCGTCACTCTATTTTTCTTTCTATATTTATAATTTATTTTTCTCATCCTTCCCGGTCCCACAAATACCAAAGAAACTATACCATTTTTTTTCTCTTCTTCTAAAACCCTCTTTGTAATCTCATTTAGAAATTCCTCATCTATTTGGTGATTGGTAAGATTATTTATTTCTAACATGCTTTACTTTATCCTACCAAAACTTAAAAACTCGAGCAAATAAAAAAGCCCTCTTGCCCAAAGGAGATTTCAGTAAAATTTTTAAACTTTCCCTAATTTTTCTAGTTTTTGATAGTACCTCTTGAGCTCTTCTTTTCTTAAAGCGCTTCTTATTTTTAATTTTCTGCTCAAGGGTCTCTTTCTGTATATTGATTCTCTTGCCTGAGTTAAAATACCGCTTTGTTTTAAATGTCTTAAAAAGCGGTTTACTACTTGTCTTGGATCTTCCCCATCTTTTTTTTCAATCGCCATGCCTGATTTTGTTTTCTTTGCTGCAACCATATTTTGTTATTATATTATTTTTGTTTTAGTCTCTTTTTCTTTTCTTTCTTTAAAGCATTTTTAACTTCCTTTATTAACCTATTCCTTGGAATACTTTTTTGATCCCCTGTTTCCATATCGCGCAGAATTGGGGCCCCTTGTAAAACTTCTTCTTTGCCAATAATGATTACATATTTTACCTTCTTTCTATTAGCAATTTTTAATTGGTTAGTCAATGAATCTCTGGAAAGCTGAAAAGTAACA
>CAZTTZ010000033.1:0-5918 GCA_964616065.1 uncultured Candidatus Saccharibacteria bacterium
AATGTTTGGGTGGAGACGAAAAAAGCTTAAAAGAGTTGCTCAAGAGCGAAGAAATGGAAAAAATTATCCAAGAAAACAGAACAACTCAAGAAATAAAATTAAAAGAAAAATTATTAAAAAACATTTCAAAAAATGAAAAAAATGCTTATGGGTACAAAGAAGTGGAAAAAAAAACTTGTGAAGGTGCGATTGAAAAATTATTGATAACCACTAAATTTTTAAAAAAAATGAAAGATGAAAACAAATTTGAAAAAATTGATGCCATTATGTTAAATGTGGAAAAAATGAAGGGAGATATAGTGATAGTAGAAAGCAAAAATGAAGGAGGCGCAAAATTGGATGGATTAGGGGGGATTGGAGCCATTCTAAGATATTGATAAGATAAAATTAGAAAAAAAATCTTTAGTTCTTTTGATGAAGGAGGATGATCAAATTTTAGAGAAACTCAAGAGGAAATATCCTCAGGGTAAAGTAAAAAAAGACTACCCCATAATTAGTTTTGAGATTTTATAATTAAATTTATCAAATATGAAAAAAATATATCTTTATTGTTTGATTGCCTCAATACTATTGGCTGCCTTCTTTTTGGCCTTTTTCTCTGCAAGAGAAATTTCCCTAACAATGGACGAACTGGCGCATATTCCTGCTGGTTTTTCTTATCTTTATAAAAATGATTATCGCTTAAATCCAGAACATCCTCCTTTAATCAAAGATTTAGCAGCTTTTCCTTTAATGTTTTTAGATTTAAATTTTCCTGAAAATCATCCCTCATGGACAGAAGGTGTAAAT
Organism: uncultured Candidatus Saccharibacteria bacterium; assembly: GCA_964616065.1. Classification (GTDB taxonomy): domain Bacteria; phylum Patescibacteriota; class Minisyncoccia; order Minisyncoccales; family PEYH01; genus JAGGTU01. The sequence continues at coordinate 790 of CAZTTZ010000033.1, forward strand.
AACCAGTGGTGGTTTGGAAATCAATTTATTTTTAAATCTCAAAATGACCCTGATCAAATAATGTTTTTTGCTCGAATTCCAATGATAATTGTGATGGTGCTTTTTTGCTGGTTTATCTATTTTTGGGCAAAAAAACTTGTTGGGGAAAAATTCGCAATTTTGGCACTTATCTTTGCTGCCTTCTCCCCTACCATTTTGGCACATGGAAGATTAGTGACAACAGATATTGGAGCCGCTTTTGGTGCAATTTTAGCTACCTATTTCTGGATTTACTTTTTAAAAAATCCCACCTGGAAAAATGTGATCATGGCTGGCGTCGTTTTGGGAGCGACGCTTTTGGTAAAATTTTCTTTAATTCTTTTGATTCCTTTCTTTGGCATTCTTGTTATTTTATGGCCACTTTTAAAGACTGGTTTTCATTGGAAGAATTTAGCCCAATATATTCTTAAAGCAATCTGCGTGGGTATTGTAGCAGTAGTATTAATTATCTGGCCTTTTTATTATTTCCATACATTTGGCTATCCCCAAGAAAAACAAATTGCCGATACTCGAGAAATTCTTGCTTCAAACCCCTGGAAGTCTTTAAAAAATCTTTGCATCTGGATGACAAAAAATGATCTCACAAGACCGCTTGCTCATTATCTTCTAGGCCTTTTAATGGCAACTCAAAGAGTGAGTTATGGCAACACTGTTTATTTTCTTGGAACTGTTTCAGGAGGCGGAATAAAATATTACTTTCCTCTTGTATATTTAATGAAAGTGCCTTTGGGATTAATTATTTTAATGCTCTTTTTGGCAGGATTTTATCTTTTCCAACTTAAATGGTTAAGACGGATCAATCTGCGAAAATGCATGGTTGCCAACTTTGACCTCCTTGCTTTCTTGCTTTTCTTTGTTATTTATTGGTTTACTTCAATTACAGGAAACTTAAATATCGGTGTAAGACACCTTTTGCCAATTTTTCCATTTACCTATCTTTTGAGCGTTGTGGGCGTAAAATCAATTTATGAGAAATTAGAAGGAAAAAAGAAGAAAGTATTTTTAGGATTTATAGGAGTTTTGGTAGTTTGGTATGTTGTAAGTTCCCTTTTATGCTTTCCTCATTATCTAACCTATTTCAACGAGGTTTTTGGAGGGCCTAAAAATGGATATAAATATGTTGTTGATTCAAATTACGACTGGGGTCAAGATCTAAAAAGACTTCAAAAATTTGTTGAAGAAAGAAATATTCAGAAAATATATGTAGATTACTTTGGTGGGGATGATGTAGAATACAGGCTGGGTCAAAGATGGCAAAGATTTGATCCAATTAAAGATCAACCAAAAGGATGGCTTGCTGTCTCTGCAACATTATTGCAGGGAGGCAGAGGTAAACCTATAAGAGAGTTTAATCAGCCAGCAGAATATTATAGATGGCTTGATGAATATCAGCCTGTGGCTCGTGCAGGCAATTCAATATTTATTTACTATATTCCAGGAAAATAACAAGTTAATCTTTTCTTTCCTTAGTTTTATAAAAGATTTTATCAAAGCGAAGATCTATATACTCAATCTGCCCCAAATTTTCTTTACCTATTTGTTTTTCCACAACCACCTCTAAGTCCTCAATCTGATCTTTTAGACTTTTTTGCGGTGTTAAAATTAATGTGAGGCCGTCTTTTGCTCGTATTTTTATCTCCAAAGGAGCCAAAAAAACCTCTTGAGTTTCTATTGCCAATTCTTCTTTTAAAACATTCAGTATAGTCAGTATCTTACCCAGCAATTCTTTATTAACTACTCTCTTTCCTATGTGAATTTCTGCTTTTTCTTCTTTAAAAATAACCAGATTTTTGGATGTGGCGGGATAAAAAATAATACCCTCTTTGTCCATTAAAAAACATCTCTTTTCTTTACAAAAAAGTGCCACCGGGTTTCTCTCTTGGATTTGAACTAACAAAATATGTGGTAAAACTCTTTTTATTTTAATCTCATAAATTGCTGGAAAATTCTTAAGAAGTGACTGCGAAAGTGCTTTTTTTGAAAAACAAAAGAGGCTTTTTGATTTTAAAAAATTATTTCCTATAGCCGCATGAATATATTCTTCTATTTCTTCTTTAGAAACAAAACGCAAATTGCCCTCTATTTTGATTTCTTGAATAGAAAAAACGGGTGAGAGAACAAATAAATAAAAAATTCCAAAAATTAAAGAGAAAACGAGTAAAGTAGATAAAAAAAACCGGTTTTGTAAAACTTTCTTTAAAACCGATTTCCTTTTTCTAATTTTTTTATATTTCCTATAATGCCTGACCATATTAGTAATAACCTCGTTTGATTTTACGTAATGTCTCAACAAACCAATTTATTTTATATCTCCATGATAAAACATAATCTTTTGTCTTAACATATTCCTCTTTTTTGCCACCAAATCCTTTTTTAAACAGAGTTAGACCTTTCCAGGGATGGTCAGGCTTATCTTCTGGAGCAATACCCCAGAAACTATAAAAATCACAGCCTCTTTGCTTTGCCTCTTTTATTGCCTCCCACTGAATTAAGTAACTTGTTGGAATTTTTGAATATTTCTTTAAAGAGGCTCCATGATGATAAAATCCTCCATTCTGCCAATAAACAACCACCGCTCCTGATGCAACCTCTCCTTTATACTTTGCCAAAAATATTAAGATTTGATCGTCTTTTTTAAATGTCTCTAATTCGTCTTTTAGATAATCAAAAGAAAAAGGCACAAAACTGTGCCGAGAAGCTGTTTCTTGATAAATCTTATAGAATTGTTCTAAATCCTCCAATGATTGGCTTTTTTTGATCTGAATCTCTGGATTTTTTTGCGCCTGGCGGATAAGATATCTTGTTGTTTTTCTCATCCCATACAAAAGTTCCTCTTCTTTCTTATCTAACTCTAAAATCCAGCTAATTTCCGGATGAACATGAATTGGGGCATTTTTAAACCCTAATTTTTTAAAAACTTCCTCATTCTCTTTTGTTCTCTCCCAAATCGGACAAATCCTTATAAAACTCGCCCCTTCTTTTTTTCCAATTTCTTTTAATTCCTTTAAGATTGCTTTGAGAATTTGTAATTTATGGTTTTGAAATTTTGAATTTTGAATTGTGCAAAGCGACGAGGTTGCCGCGCAACTTTTCGTTGTAATTTTGCATTTTTCATTTTTAATTTTTAATTTTATATTCGGCCCATGTTCCACCATTAAAAAAGTTCCTCTTTTTGCTCTCACTTTTACAACCAAACACGTTGCCAACAGTTCTTCTTTTTCAAAAACTCCCAATCTCCAAATTTTTTGCCCCATCAATTTTGAAAACTCTCCCCAATTCCAGGATTGAAGAAAGGTTTTAGGATAACAATCCCTAAGAAAATCCTCCCATAGGTTTTTATCTGTAATCTTTTGTATTTTCATATTTGCTTCAGTGGCCGCAATAAAATTTTTGAAAATGCGCCACGCAGACTGAATTGTTAGTTAAAGGTTAGTTCAAACAATCTCTGGCAGAATTACCCAGAGCTCAGCCTCGGGTAGGCTGTGGGATCTACTTCTGCTTAGCCGAGCAAGACCCCGCTCAGCGGGGTCGAAGCGAGGCTTAGCAGAGTAGGCGCAGCTGAGCGAAGGGTAACTCTGCCAGAAGCACTAAATTTCAAAAGAAACTTTAATTGCTTTTATCTCTGTTTTTCACCCTCTCAACATAAGTTCCGTCCTGAGTATTCACTCTTATTATATCCCCTACCTCTATAAACATCGGCACATTTATTTTTGCGCCGGTCTCAATGGTAGCAGTCTTGGTTCCTCCTTGAGCAGTATCACCCTTAAAAGAAGGTGGGGTTTCAACAACTTTAAACTCCATCTTTATTGGAAGCTCAATAGCAACAATTTGATCATTAATAATAATTGCATCTACTTGAGCCCCTTTTTTCAAATACTTCCATTTCTCACCTATAAAATCTTCATTAAACTCAATTCTATTTTGAGGTTTTTGAGGTTCAATAAAGACAAATTTTCCTCTGTGACTATAAAAAAACTTTAAGGGTTTTTTCTCAACTTCTGCTTCTTCAAATTCATCAGCCTGAGTAAAACTTTGGGTTATTATTGCTCCTGTTTTTAAATTCTTAATTTTTGCCTTTAAAATAGGCTTTTGACGCTGTAATTTAACAAGGGTTGATTCTAAAACCAAAAAAGGCTTATCATCCATTAAAAAAATAACTCCTTTTTTGAGATCTGTATATTTAAGCATATTATCTATCTAAAAATTGTTGCCACCTTTGAGAAAAATAATTTTTCCAGTAATCTAAATCTGCGTCACTTCTTATTTTACCTGCGGCTTTTCAATTCATGAAAAACTTCATCTAACACCTTTAACACCTCCTCTTGGGTTTTTCATCCGAAATCCTTCTTTGTATATATTGTCTTATATCTTCGCCAATTATTTCCATATTACTTTATTTTACACAATTTTTATCTAAATAAAAGGCCGCCAAAAGGCGACCTGTCTTGAACTCCCAAATTTTATTACAGTCCCTCAACATAATAGATATCCTCTAATTCGCGCCCTGCCTCTGCCCAGTCCAAACCAAAGCCTATCAAAAATAACGGCTTTGGTAGTCTAAATCCGACAAAATCTAATGGAACTTCCTTTTCTCTTCTTGGTGTCTTGTCTATAAGAACACAGGTTCTCAAAGAGGCTGGATTTCTTGCTTTTAACATCTTTAACAACCTTGCCAGCGTTCCAGCTGTGTCTGCTATATCATCAACTATCAATACATGCTGACCACTGATGGGCTTTTTTGTATCTTTTAGAATTTTCACCTCTTCGGGTTGTGTCTTATCTTCGTAACTTGAAATAGAAATACTATCATGGGCTATAGTGCCTACAGGAAACAATTTACCAAGCTCCATTGCAAGGGCTGCTTCAAACCATCTTCCTCCTTCTAAGATCACGATTATTTTTAAAAGAAAGTTTTCTTCAGTAAGATATGGACGGTAGGTCTCATATATTTCCCTTGCCAACCTCTTTATTGCCTCCTCTATTTTCTCTTTCTTATAAAGCAGCAGGAGTCTGTAGCTTCTCAATGTTAAAGAACGCTCCATTTTTCACCTCCTTTTTGAATAACAAAATATATCACTTTTCTTTTGAAA
>CAZTTZ010000034.1:0-4489 GCA_964616065.1 uncultured Candidatus Saccharibacteria bacterium
TTTTCTTAATTTTGTAAATTGTTGTAACTGTAGATTGAACTTTTACCTCATCCCCCACTTTATGATTCAAAAGTGCTTTTCCTACCGGAGACTCATGACTTATTTTACCCAAAAATGGATTTGCCTCAAGTGGCCCTACAATTGTGAATTCATCTACTTGACCTTCCACCTCTACTTGCACTGTTGCTCCTATCTGTACAATATTCTGTCTATGTTTTGGTGGCGGTTTTATTAATTGATGATTTCTCAATATTTCTTCTAACTCTTCTATTCTCGATTCTAAAAAACTAATATCTTCTTGGAAGGTAAGATATTCTGAATCTACTCCATGGGGTGCCCCAATCATAGGAGTTTCTCTTTCCATCTTCTGTGCTTTTTTCTGTTTCAGTTCTTCAAACTCTTTTTTAAGTCTCTCTAGTCCTTCTTTTGTTAAATAGAATTTCTTCTCTTGGACCATGGTAGCTATTCAATAATTTAGTTTATCTCCTCTAAACATAATGTCAAGAATTTGACAAATTTAAAAAATCGGCCTACCTTATCATTAAAGCTCTTTCTATTTCTATACTTAGAAAACAGGAGGTGAGGAAAATGAAGGCAAACACTCTGGAGAGGGTGCTATCCTACATACTCGAAATATTCTCGCTTACAAACCTGAAAAGGTCTGGATGGCGTGCGTTTGGTATCCCTGAAGAAGAACGAGAAAGCGTTGCAGAACACATCTTTGAAGTCTCCTACCTCGCTTTAATTTTAGCAAGTATGGAAGAGCTGCCAGAAACCCAGTGGGATTCTATTGTTTTTATGGCCCTTATTCACGATAACCCTGAAGCTCGTATTGGAGATATAGACAAAATTGCAGCTTCTTATCTAAGAACGAAAAATGCTTTTCACCGAGCCTTCTATGACCAGGTAGCCAACTTACCCTACGCTCTCAAAAATAAACTCTTGAAAAGCGCTAAAATGTTGGAGAAAGAGAGTAAAGAAGCTATTCTTGTCAAGGATGCAGATCTGCTAGATTTTGCTCTCCGCGGTCTTCTTTTTGCTCAACGAGGTTATAAACTTCGAGAAAAAGTAGAGAGTCTAATGTCCAAGTTAAAAACCGCATCAGCGAAGGCCTTACTTCAACAAGCTCTTATGGAAGAAAGTTTAGCTACTCTCTGGACCGAGAATCTAGAACTTACTGGAGATCCACGATGAATACAAAAATACAAGAGGAAAGACAAAACTCCAATCACGATAAATGGAAAAACGGCCTATTCTCCAAATCCTTTCTCAGAGAATAGGCCGTTTTTATTTAACAAGTTAAATGGAAAAGTCCAATTACTTTCTTTTCTCTTCCTTCTTCTTCTTTAGATGCTTCTAATTGAATATTAAATGTCTTTATAGCCTCTTGGGTTGAGTCAATAACTAATTCTATGCCTTGGTCTTTAATTAATTTTTCTGCCTTGGGAGTAACCTTAGCCACTCCATATGCACCGGTTCCTATAACAATCATTTCTGGTTTTTGCGAAACAGCCCTTGCTACATCTTTAAAATCAATTATGTGGCTCTCTTCTCTTTGCCATTGTAAAACCTCGCCTGTCCATCTTACCTCAACATCAAAATTATACTTTTTCCCACCTATTATAATTTGACCAAATTTATATTCTTCAATCATTTTTGAATTTAATCACTGCAATCTCTGGTTTGGCATTGAATCTAAAAGGGAGGAACGTCCAACCAATTCCTTTATTTACATAAAGCCATTTATAATCCTCTCCAAAAAAACCACTTTTATATTTTCTATCATATTTTAAAGGTAAAATTAAGTTAGATATAAATGGAAGGTTTATTTGGCCCCCATGGGTATGCCCGGCTAAAACTAATACATTCTTAAAATTAACCTTTCTAAAAATTTCGGGTGAATGTGCCAAAAGAATTTTGGGCATTTTCATATCTACATTCTCGATTGCCTTGTTTAATCGGTCAAATCCCAAATGAGGATCATCAACACCTATTAGATATACTCCTTCCAAAAAAACTGATTGATTGTTTATAACCTGAATATTTTTCCTATCTAAAATTTTTATAAATTCATTGAGGCGTCTATTTCTATGTTCATGATTGCCAAAAACAAAATAAATGCCCTTTTTTGGAATTTTAACAAGAGCGTCTAAAAATTCCTCTAAACTGGACCAATTGCGTGTTGTCCAGTCTATAAAATCTCCAGTTATAAAAATATAATCCGGATTTATTTCTTTTAATTTCTCAAGAAGTTGTTTTTCTCTTTTTGAGAAATGTCGGAAATGAATATCAGAGATGTGAATAAAAGACTCTTCTTCCACCCAAAGAGGGAGGTTTTGTAATTTTATCTCCAAAGTATTTGTCTCAATTTCTGTAAGTTCAATTAAACCAATTAAAATTAAACTAGCAACCACAATAAACACAGCTGAAAAGAAAACGACAACTTTTCTCATCTTAGATTAAAATTAGAAGAATTTCTAATATGACCCCAATTAGTAAAAATAATGGTAAGAGATATAAAATAGGAGCTATTTTCTGTTTGAGATGCAATGCTACCGCTTTTTTATAAAGGAAAATGTGGATAAATCCCTCTATCCCTATAGCAATTGCACCACAAAGACTTATAATTAAGACAAAGCTTTTGAAACCAACTATATAAAACACCAAAGGAACGCCTACTGCCAAGATAAAAGATAGTCCTCTTGGGAATTTCAAGTCATACCAGAAAACTTTTTTTATTGTTAAACCTAAAGTGAGATAAGAAGTAAAACAGGTGATCACCCCAAACAAATATCCAACCCATAAAATCTTCTCTCCAAGAACTAAGACAAGACCTGAAAGAGCATCTTGGGTTGTCTCTTTACCAGACACTCCTACAACTGCCACTATAAAAAGAACATAAACTAGGGCGGCAAAAAAGACTCCCAAGGTAATGGTTCTTTTTACAAGGGTTTCTTTCTTCTGAAGTATCTCTGTAATTTCTGGCACAACAGCTGAACCCCACAGAGAAAACAAAATAACACCATAGGGATAAAAAGAAAACCTAGAGAAGGATAAGTTCCTTATATTAATAAAACCGTGGGCCTTAATAAGTAAAAATAACAAGAGCCCGAAAAAGAAAATATTTATTAATATCTCAGACCAAGAAATGCTTTTGATTCCTCTAAAAATTAAAAGGCTTCCCAGAACAAAAAAGCTTAATACATAATAAAACTCTTTTCCTCCTAAAAAAGGGCACAAAAGTTTATATAAAAATCCTCCCCCAACGATTAAATATGCAAGCTGGGCTCCAAAAAGTCCAAAGAATGTAGAAAATAAAGATAAAATCCCCCATCTTTTTCCCAAATATTGAAACACATATCCTGGAAAACGACGTTTCTCTTTTGTCAAACAACACACTTTAGCAAAAAGCAAATGGATTGTAATAACAAGAAGCCCTAATAATATAAAATAGAGAAAAACAAAAAACAGGCCAATCTCTCTGGTAGCCCAAGGTAAAGCAAAAATTCCAACGCCAATAATTGTGCCTGCAAAGACAAAGAAAGCTTTTAAAAAACTCATTTTTTTCTCAACATTCTTCTTTCAATTAAAAGAAGTCCCGCTAGAATTAAAAGCCCCAAAAAGGAAGTGAAAGTGGCCAGAAAATAAAGCTTTAATCCTACCGCAACCCCAATTGCAGCTACAAGCCAAAGTCCAGCAGCAGTAGTTAAACCTTCCACATGATCTCTTCTGAAAATTATTACCCCGCTTCCAATAAAACCAATTCCAATGGCGACTGCCTGAATAACTCTAAGAGGATCAAGATTTTCCTTATATTCCCCAAAAATATTTAGAGATAAAAAAGCTAGAATGGTAAAAAGACAGGAGCCAATACAAACAAGCATGTAGGTTCTCAAACCTGCTTCTTTTTTTCCAAACTCTCTTTCAAGTCCCAAAAGTCCGCCTAAAACAGCTGCCAAGATTATTTGTAAAATTATCTCTACAGCTTCTGTCATTTTATAATTTAAAAACTCTATATCCTTCTCTTACTTTTTCTTTAACTTTTAATCCTATTTCTTCCCCTTTCTTGGCTTTATTAATTTTTTGATGATTTATTTCCATTGAGCTTACTTTCTGTTTGAAATCTACCTCACCCCCAACTATTCTTATTTGGTCTCCTACCTTAATGGGAGCGCTCAATCTTATTGCAGCCACCTTAATTTTATCAAAATAATGAGTTACCTTTCCTATCAACTTCTCTTTTTTCTGGGGCTTTTTCTTTGCTTTCACTACTTTTTTCTTTTGTTTTGATTTCGCTCTTATAACTTTTTTTGTTTTCTTTTTTGCTCTAGATTTACCTTTACATTTACTTTTCTTTTTGACCATAGCTTTTTATCTTATTGAATTTAATTGACCTTTAAATTAATTTTATCATAAAATTTATGCCCCTGGGAGGAATCGAACCTCCATCTGAGGCTCCGGAGGCCTCTGTTCTATCCAATTGAACTAC
>CAZTTZ010000034.1:4589-5873 GCA_964616065.1 uncultured Candidatus Saccharibacteria bacterium
GAATCGAACCTCCATCTGAGGCTCCGGAGGCCTCTGTTCTATCCAATTGAACTACAGGGGCGAAGCTGCAATAAATAAATTACTCTCTTTCTTGGATCTTTCTAAGATTCTTTCTTCTAAAACTTTAAATCCTGCTTTTTGAACAGTATTTTTTAAAGAGTTTAAAGTAAACACATGAAGATATCTTTCTATTATAATATTACCTTGCGAATCTTTCCACGGCAAAAATATGTCAAAAAAATCTAAGTTTGATTTACCAATTAGTTTAAATATTGTATATTTTAAAAGAAGCCATTTAACTTTCTTTTTTGGTAAAAGATTCCATACAGTAAGAATTAAAATACCATCTTTTTTAAGCACTCTTTTTATTTCTTTTAAAATTTTCATCCTGTATTTAAAAGAAGGGGTGTGATGAAAAACAGAAAGACAAAAAACTTTATCAAAAAAATGATCTTGAAATGGCAAAGATAAGGGAGAGGTGAGAAAGAATTTGCCCTGGGGATAGCTTTTTTTCGCAATCTCTATCATTTTTGAGGATACATCCGCCCCAAAATATTCAGCATCGTTTTTGATCTCAAAAAGTCGCCCATTTCCACATCCAAGATCCAAAATTTTCTCACTTTTTTGTATAAACTTTTTCAAATATAGGATATCCTTCGGAATATAACTTCTTGTTCTTGAAAAATGATTAGCAATCTTATTATAATCCTCCCTTGTTTTTTCTAATAAAAATTGTGCGTATTCCTCTCTCATGAATCCAGCCGAAATTTTAATTCTAAAACTTAAAAAAGCACCAAAGAAAGACAGAAGGGTTTTGGAAAAACTGAAAAGAGAAATTGCAGCGGATTTTTCAATTGAATTCTTGCCAAATTCTCTGCTATTAAAAGCTTATCATAAGTTATTAAAAGAAAAAAGAATAAAAAGAGACAGACGCTTGGAAGAACTTTTAAAAATCAAAAAAATCAGGTCTCTTTCTGGTATTGTAATTGTTTCTGTTTTAACAAAACCCTACCCCTGTCCAGGCAAATGTATTTATTGTCCCTTCCAAAGAGGTGTTCCAAAAAGTTATGTGAAAGGTGAACCTGCCGTTGATAGAGCAATATCTTTAAAATATAATCCATATTTACAAGTTCAAAAAAGGCTAAAAACTTTAGAAGAAATTGGACATCCTATAGATAAAATTGATCTAAGAATTATAGGTGCAACATGGTCTTATTACCCAAAACAATATCAAACTTGGTTTATAAAAGAATGTTTTAGAGCAGCAAATGATTATAAAAATTC
>CAZTTZ010000035.1:0-5244 GCA_964616065.1 uncultured Candidatus Saccharibacteria bacterium
GCTAGCAGGCCCAACACTCCCGCTACTGCAAACTTCCGCATCTACACCACCTCCTATGGAAGGATACAAAAGTTTACAACGAAATAATTTTTCTGTCAAGTGTTGTAATAACATTGCCATGGCAATGTTATTACAACGGCTTAATACAGAGTAGCAATTAAAAAGTGCCTCGCGCTTTACGCGAGGCACTTTCTCCTTCAGTTGCCAATTGTCAGAAGGAGCAGAAACATCAAAAATGTGCAAGGATTGCAGGGCAAAGGACAGCAGGGTTGATATGTTACCCTCTCAGGCCGACAATATGTATAGCAAGGTTGAGGCGGGCAGAGCACAACTCTTACTACATCCACCCTTCCACAGCAACCTCGCATATAGATTTCACGAGCGAAAGGAGGTTTTTGGATTGGAGGATCGGGATAAACAAGACACGGGCGTTCTGTGGCAATAAATACAAGATATGAAAACTGGCGGATTTTACCGTTACCAACGCAAATAGTATGACAACCCGAAGGGTAGTTCTTTACCTCGCTGGATGCCCTCGGCCGGACAGTCTCCCAGGTACCAAGACGAGTATTATATCCAAAGATATAGACATAACTCCAATGATAAACCCGGAAATGAAGTGTGCCAGTGAGGTAATCAACTCTGATATTTCCAACAAAACGAGTGCAAGGAGTCCTCTGTAGATACACGGGATCTATTGCAAAACTTGCCACTCCATACACCAAAAGACCTACTAAACTCAAAAGAACCAAGCGCCGCATTGAAGATCACCTCCTATTTTATTTTTGGCGCTTTTTCAAATTAAAACAATCCAAAAAGCCTGTCAAGAGATTGACAGCTTTTTTGATTCATAGTATTGTTAAATAGGTACCTTGACTTCTAAATATGGGTACTGAAAGGAGGTGAGATAGAATGAAGCGCGCGGTAGTATATGTGCTTATCTTGATCTTGTTCGGCACAGCCGGATTTGGGGCTCCTTTCTTTGCTACTATAACAACTCTCGAGAACCACGCTCTTCTTGGCACCTTTGGCGGATTTATCTTGCCTGAGAGCTGCTATCCAAATCTGAGCCTCTATCTGGAAACATATATAATAGATCAAGCCTCTCTGGCCGAGATTGGGCTTGGTTCTGGCACAAACACTGAGAACTCTATATTTGCCGGAGGCCTAGGCATGCTTAATGTCTTCCCTGTAGGATTTGTGTTTTATGAATTCCACAACGAAAGCCTCGATCTCTTTGGCAAAGCATCTTTAGGACCTCTTGCCTATCCTTGTTGTTGTCTCTGCTGTTTTATTTGGAATACAGAAGTAATCGCCTCCCTGAAAACAGACTTTATCCTGGCTAATATCTGGCTCAAGGATGTATTCCTTCCGGATCTTGCTTATAGTAGGATAGATGCAAATATTGGTTGCTTTAAGTGTTGTGAGCCCCTTCCAATCCTGTTTGGCATAGATGTAGAAAAGATCAACTCTACTCAAAGGATATATACCTATCTTGGAACTTTGCTTGAATTCCCGAACATTACTCTTGTCCCCAAATTGTACCTTAATCCTTGTTGTAACGCTGGCATAGGGTTCAATCTTTCTGCCCAATTCTGAGCAAACGGCGTCCCGAAAATTTCGGGGCGCCTTTTTATTCCTCCAAAAACCCTTTTATCTTTTTTATTCGAAATGTATTCAAAAGACTTGCAGAAAGATGCCCCAAATATTTATTGAAATAAATTTTTGCTTCCTTGCCTTCAAGAAGTCTTAAAAACTCTTCACAAAGATAGAAAGGAATAACTTTATCTTTTTTTGAAATAAAAACTAAATATTTAAGGTAGGGTTTCTTTGGGATATTGTTTTTTGGCTCAATCTCGTGCCATATACTTTTAAAATCCTCTAAAGTAAAACCTTTTTTAACGGCTTCTTCCTTCAGTTTTCTTGTAGCAGCTCCGTACCAAAATGTTTCAGCAATACTTGAACCGATGGTATTTAAAATAAGCTTTCGAGGGTTGTCTTCAAAAGGTGTATTAGCAAGATATGTAGAAAGAAAAGCCCCCAGGCTAGTGCCAAAGAGAACGAGTTGTTTTTGGGATAACTTATTAACTTCATTCAAAAAATCTTCTTTTATTTTGCGGAAATTCTCCAATACCGAAAAAGGGTCTGGATTAAGAACATCTGCGGGGTAATCATAGAAAAGGAAACTATAATATTTAAAAAGAGGCGAGAGGGGAATTTTTAAATACAAAGAATTGCCTCCCCAGCCATGAAGAACCACAATACATTTATCTGAATTTTTGTTTCCCAAAAAAGTTTTTCTTAATCTCATATGTTTTACTCTTTATAAAAAAGAAAGCGAGGAAAGCAATTTTTAGGAGCTTCCGCAGGCAAAATTGCATGGTTTCTCCCACGCAAAGCGTGGGAGAAAATTTTGCCGAGGACTTGAGCGAGTCCCTCGCTGGGGGACGAGCGTATCCTAAAAATTGCTTTCCGAGCGTTCATTTATAACTTGAAGCGATTATTCATCAATGAGTTAGACTACACCCAAGCCACCAAATATCTCCATTTTTGAAATTGATCCTTTCTAAATTCAAACTGATACCCTTTTTTTATCAAAATTTTCCTGAGCTCACCAATTTGTCTTGGATCAAACTCCATATAAATTTTTCCATAAGGTTTTAGATGATCTTTTGCCTCCTTCAAAAAGTTTTTAATAAAAGATAATCCTTTTTTGCCGGCAAATAAAGCAATGGGGGGTTCTTTTTGTAGAACTTCCTTGTCTACCTCATTTTTCCTTTCTAAGGCAACATAAGGGGGGTTGGCTAAGATAAAATGATACGCCTCGCCACCTAGATTAGCAAAAATATTTGATTTTATAATCCTGTATCTTTTTGGAGAAATTTTATTGAGGTTTAGATTAATCAAAATTTGATCTAAAGATTCTTCATCAATATCCACAAAATCAACAAAAGTGTTTTCTGTATGCTTTAAAACAGCAATTCCTATGCACCCTGTACCTGCAAAAATGTCCAAAACTTTAATGTTGTAATTTGGTTTCTTCGAGGGGCAAGAGATTTTCAATTCGAAATTTGCAATATCCTTTATAGCAATTTTTGTCCAATGCTCTGTTTCTGGACGAGGCAAAAAAACCTTTTTTGAGACATCTATCTTGCAACCTAAAAATTTAATCATTTCAGTTTCTCTAAAACCTTTTTAAGATTCTTTATTTTTTCTTTCTCAGAGATGTTCTTTGGCTGATATAATTCCTCAAATGTTGGCTTTTTAACTTGATAAAATACGCCTATTGGTATTTTTATATCAGTTGATGAGTAATCCCATTTTCTTGCAAGTTTTAATGCTCTTTCAAAATCTTTAACATCATGATTTTTCTCTTCTAACTCATAAACTCTTTGATTGTAAAATTCATATGTATTAAAGAAAGAAACGCAAGGCTGCAGGACATCAATAAATGAAAAACCTCTATGTTGAATCGCTCTCTTGATCAATTCCTTCAAATGACCCTGCCTTGCTGCATAGCCTCTGGCAACAAAAGTAGCTCCACAGGCCAACATTAATTCTATTGGATTAAAAGGTTTTTCAAAAGTTCCTTTTGGGGTTGAGCCTCCTTTAAAACCTTTTGGAGAGGTAGCCGTATATTGCCCTGTGGTTAGAGCAAAAACTCGGTTGTCATGAACAATTAAAGTTATATCTGTGTTTCGCTTTGCTGCCCAAATTAGATGAGAAATTCCTTCATTATAAGCATCACCATCTCCCTCAAAACCAATAACATTAAGTTTTGGGTTTGCCAGTTTAATACCTGTGGCTGGAGGAATAACTCTTCCATGAATTGAATAAAAACTATTTAAATTAACGTAATCAACAATTTTTGCATGACAGCCAATCCCGCTTAAAAGCACAAATTCTTCTTTTTTGGCAAACCCTTCATTTATAAGTTCCGAGATTGCAAGTTTTGTAGCTATTTCAATTGAAAAATTACCACAGCCTGGACACCAGGTTTTTTCGGCATAAGTATTTAAATCTTTTAACTCAATTTTCTTTTTCATAATTCTTTTTCTAATTCTCTTGGGGTGAAAGGTCTTGTATCATATTTTAAAATGGTTTTATTTACTTCTATTCCATGACACTGTAAAATTTTTGCAAGCTGACTTTCTGAGTTTGTCTCAATATCAACTATTTTCTTGGCACCTTTGATTTCTTTTTTAATAGCCCAGATTGGAAATGGCTCAAGGTATAAAGGTTGGATTACTTTATATCCTAAATTATCCGCTGCTTCCTCAACTGCCCCGATATTTGAACCCCAAGTAATTAAGACTTTTTTGCTATCCTTTTTTCCTCCTATTTTAACTGTCTCTCTCTTTTTCATCTCTTTTATGATCGCCTCTTTTTTCCTTCTCCTTTTATTTATCATTCTTACAATTTTTTCTGGTTTTTCTGTAGTGAGACCGTATTCATCATGCTCATAACTTGTAGCTTTTACTATCACATTTTTTTGTCCTGGAAATGCTAAAGGAGAAATTCCATCTTTTGCAAGAAGGTATCTCTTATATCCTTTTTTACCTTTAAAAAGTTTGGGCGATGTTTTATTGATTTTTTCCACATTTAGAGAAACAGAAAATGTACTCTCGGATAAATGTTTGTCAGAAATTAAAATCCCGGGTACCTGAAATTTCCAAACAAGATTTAAAAGCTCTCCTGTCAAATAAAAGGCTTGTTTTGCGTCTCCAGGAGCAACAACTATTTTCTGAAATTCTCCGTGTCCTGCATTTATTGCAAACAAAAGGTCTGCCTGCATTGTATAGGTAGGAACTCCGGTTGAGGGAGCTGCTCTTTGTGATAATACAATCAAAATTGGTAATTCTGCCATTCCGGCTAAACTTAAGGCTTCTGTCATTAGAGCAAAACCCCCACCTGAGGTTCCAATCATTGCTCTTTTTCCTGCATATACTGCTCCCTCTACCATTAAAATTCCGGCAATCTCATTTTCGGGTTGGATAACTTGAATCCCAAATTCATCTTTGTGTTCTGCCAAAAAATGTAAAATGCTAGTTGAAGGAGTCATTGGATAAGCAATGTAAATTGAAAGGCCTGCCTGCACTGCTCCCAGTGCTATCGCCTCATTGCCAGTTAAGAGAATCTTGGGTTTTGCTAGAAGTCTATTTAATTCAAATTTTCTTTCTGGCTCCTCAAATCCAACTTTTGCAAGCTTTATATTCTCTTTTTGATAAGTTTCTAAATTTTCTT
>CAZTTZ010000036.1:0-2610 GCA_964616065.1 uncultured Candidatus Saccharibacteria bacterium
GACCACCGAGATCTACACTCTTTCCCTACACGACGCTCTTCCGATCTATAAAAAACCCTGAGGTTCCTGCCGGTTCTAAAAATCTTGCTGACTATTTAAATTTTGAGAGCGCAAAAGTTATAAAGGAGGCACAGAAAATAGCCAGAAGACAAAGAAGACTTCTTGACTCATCTTTGATACTTTTTGCTTTAACTAAATCAAACAAAACTGCTCGGTTTGTTTTTGAAAGAGCCCTTATCAATATAAAAGATGTTCAAAACAGAATTAAGGACTTTTGGGCAAGAAAATTTGTCCTTGAAAAACAACCAAAAGAACTCAAAAAAATTCTACAGATTGCACTTAAAATTAGCAAAAAAAGAAAACATAAAAAGATTGAGCCAGGAGATATTATTTTTGCTTTATTAGAACAAGATCCAGTTTTTGAAGCAGTTTTGGTTGAATACGATCTAAGACAAGAGGATATAAAAAACTTGGTTGAATGGTATGAAAGAACTCAGGCACATATAAAAGAAAACAAGAAGTTCTGGGAATATAGAAATCTAGCAAAAAAAGGAAGTATCGGAAAAGACTGGGCTGCAGGATATACAATTACCTTAGATGAATATTCTATTGATTGGTCTGAGATGATAAAGCGAGCCGGATATCCAGATATTTTTGGCTACAAAGATGAGATAGAACAAGTTGAAAGGATTCTTTCAAATCCTGAGATAAATAATGTTTTAATCGTAGGAGAGCCAGGAGTTGGAATGGAGAATATCATTTTAGCCTTAGCTAAAAAAAGTGTTTTAGAAGAAAGTCTCCCAACAATTAATAACAAGCGAATTGTTGAACTGAAAATTCCTTTGCTTTTAGCCAAACTCACAAGTTTAGATGAGGTAGAGTTAACTTTGGAGAAAATTTTTCAGGAGGTTGCAAGAGCAGGAAATGTAATTCTTGTTATTGATGAGTTTCATAATTATGTTGGAGGAGAACAAAGGCCTGGTGCCATTGATATTACAGGTATCCTCTCTTCTTATTTGCCTTTATCTCAATTTCAATTTGCTGCGCTAACCAGTTATTCAGGACTTCACAAAAACATAGAACCTCACCCCTCTCTTTTAAACTTCTTCTCAAAAGTAGAAGTGAAAGAACCGTCAAAGGAAGAAACCCTTTTAATGTTGGAGGATATGGTTTTTTCTCTTGAGAGAAAATACAGGGTATTTATAAGCTGGCAAGCATTAAAGGAAATTGTTGATTTATGTGAACGATATATTACCTCTGTGCCTTTTCCAAAAAAAGCAAAGGATACTTTAGAAGAAGCTGTGGTAAAAGTGGTTGCCAAAAGAAAAACTTGGATTGGTAGAGATGACGTGGATGAGCTAATTTCTCAAAAGACAGAGATTCCTGTTGGTAAATTAGAGCAAAAAGAAAAATCTATTCTTTTGAATTTAGAAAAGCTTATTCACAGGCGAATTATTAATCAAGATGAAGCAGTGAATGAGGTAGCAGCGGCCCTAAGGCGTGCTCGAACAGAGATTGTTATCAGAAAGAGACCCATGGGCTGCTTTTTATTTTTAGGACCAACTGGTGTTGGAAAAACAGAAACCTCAAAAGCCTTGGCTGAAATTTATTTTGGTTCAGAAGATAGGATGATTCGCTTGGATATGTCAGAATTTCAAAACTTAGAGGATATTCCTCGTTTAATTGGATCTTTTGAATATGAAGGACTTCTGACTACTCAGGTAAGAGAAAATCCTTTTTCTTTGGTGCTTTTGGATGAAATTGAAAAAGCGCATCCAAATATTTTAAATCTCTTTTTGCAGGTTTTAGACGAAGGCCATTTAACCGATGGCATGGGAAGAAAGGTAGATTTTAAAAATACAATTATCATTGCTACCTCAAATGCAGGTTATAAAGTAATTTTGGAAGCACTCAAAGAAGGTAAACAGATGATAGAGATTAAAGAAGAACTTCTTGAGTATTTATTTGAACAAGGAACATTTAGACCCGAGTTTATTAATAGATTTGATGCGGTGGTTGTGTTTAGGGCTTTAACAAAAGAAAATCTTTTGGATATTGCGCATCTTCAGCTTTCAAAAATTCAAAAAAGTTTAGCCCAAAGAAATATAGAGTTTATTATTCAAGATGAGTTAAAGGAAAAAATTGTTGAATTGGGATATGATATAAAATTTGGAGCAAGAAATATGAAGAGGGTAATCCAAGATAAAGTTGAAAATGCAATAGCCCAAGCCTTACTTAAAGGAGAAATCAAAAAAGGAGATAGGTTTATTATTAGTCCAGATAATTTTTCTGTGATAAAATTGTAATAAAGGCCGAATTAATTGACTAATTGACTAATTAACAACTTGGCAAATTGATTAATTAACAATTGGTTTAAAAATATGGAAAAAGAGCCTCTTTTCTCAATAGATAAAAGAGAAGATCCAAACTACTCGATTTATTTTAAGGAACCAAAAATCAAAAAGGGCAAAAAGCCATTTTTAATTTTAGGAGTTGTTATTCTTTTTATTCTTTTGGGAATGACAGCAGTTTTAGCCTCAAGAATCTGGGATCCTTTATGGAATCCTTTTAGACCCTCACCTGAGAGAGTTTTGGCAAAATCATTTGAGG
>CAZTTZ010000036.1:2710-5100 GCA_964616065.1 uncultured Candidatus Saccharibacteria bacterium
AAGTACAAATATAGGTTTAACTCCGGAAGAACAAGCAGAGATGGAAATGGTTAAAGAGTTTGTCTCTCGGGCAATCGAGCAGATTCAGAATAAATGGATTAGAGTAGATCCGGAGGAGATAGAAAAAGAGATGGGAATATCATTTAAGGGAATCACAAAGGAAGAGGAAGAAAAACTTAAAGCAAAGATAGAGGAATTGCTTGTTAAATATCCTCCAATAAAACCAGAAAAGGAGCTGAAAGATCAAGTAATTGAGGGAAGAAAGTATTATCATTATTTGACAAGACTAGACAAAGAAAATCTAAAGAAATTCCTAAGCGAACTCTTGCAATTTACGAAAGAGGAAAAAATCGCATTTTTGCCGGGCCTGCTTTTTTCGGAAGAAGAGATAAATAAAATGGATGAAGAAATTTCAAAGGTGCTTGATGAACTTTTTCAGTCAATAAAATCTTCTCAAATTGAGATCTGGATTGATAAAAAGACATATTATCTTTATAGAACGAAAGGAGAAATGGTTATTGAAGATGAAGAAGGGAAATTAGAGATTGGATTAGATTCAACTTTTTCCAATTACAATCAACCGGTTAAGATAGTTGCTCCAAAGGAGTCTATAAGCATAACAGAATTTATTGGGCAACTTTTTGGTTTAATTTTTCAACAATCATTTACACAAGGCGCCATGAGAGCAAAAGATGCGGCTATAATGGCAGATTTGTCTCAATTAAGGACAATTGCAGTGTTGATTTATGATGATGAGATGAGTTATCAAAATCTTTGCAAGAATGGAGATTTAAATGTAAATCATCCAAGCGAAGGAGAATACCTAAAAACCTTAAGAGAAGATATTCTCTCTCAAGGTTCGCAGATTGTCTGTTTTGCCACCAAAACTAAATATTGTATCAAAGCCCCACTTTTGGCTAAACCGGGAAAGGCTTATTGTGTCGATTCTGAAGGTCGAATACAAGAGGTATCTGGAAATGTTTGTACCCCTACCAACATAAGTTGTGCCCAATAATAAAATAAGAATTTCTCGAATTGCATCTTTCTACACGTCCTTTTAAACTCTTGACAGGTTTAGACAACTCTGTTATGATTTAGGCATCTCAAAAGGAGGTGATGTACATTGAAAAAGTACCTTGCTGTAATAGTGCTGGGCCTCTTTCTTATAATAGGAGGAGGGTGTTGTTTCTATGGGGAGGCGATTTCTTCCTGCCCTCCCTTGCCGGCCCCACCGCAGATTATTGGTCGCATACACTGCTCAGACCTTCTTGGTTTTATGCGTCAAATTGCCCCACAGGCAAAGTTACGAGGAGTAACACAGGAAAACTATGAGCTTACTACCATTCAGGAATATCAACGAGTCATTTGTGAGTTCTTTGATAGCAGCACTCATATTTGGATTGCCTTGGGCCGTCTGAAAGAATGGGGACCTACCCTTGCCACGGGGTGGGCATGGGATGTGAGATTGCAAGAGTATCTCCTTGTGTTTGTGGTTCAAGAACAGGTAAGGCTCAAAGCATACTTCTGGAGCCCAAGAAGTCGCAATTTCGTCTCCGCGCCCCAGATCATCGATATCCATATTTAGACCACAATAGGGGGGTGTCTTTTATCAGAAAGACACCCTTTTTTTCTTGACAAAGATTTATAAATTAGATAAAATCCAACAATCCTTGACACAAACGAGGAAATGAAGTATAATTTATTTATTAGCTTAAAAACACTAACAAATTTAATTTATGAATAAAAAGCAAAAAATCCTTTATATTCTAATTGATATTTTTGTTATCGGCATTTTTTTAGTGATGCCGTTTTTTAATTCCTCTGATTTTCATAAAAAATTAGCCTCTCACAATACTACTTTTGCTGCAAGTGTATGTGGAGATGGGGTTTGTTCCGGATGGGAAAATTCTTCAAATTGTCCTGAAGATTGCTCAGGAGGTGGGGGAGGGGGTGGTTCCTCCTGTGTTTGTGGTGATGGATACTGCAACCCATCTTGCGAGAACTCTTCAAATTGTCCAGAGGACTGCGGAAGTGGGTCTTCTTGTGTGTGTGGAGATGGTTATTGTAATCCAAGCTGTGAGAATTCTTACAATTGTCCCGAAGATTGTAGTGGAGGGAGTTCATGCGTCTGCGGAGATGGGTATTGCAATCCATCTTGTGAGAATTCCTATAACTGTCCTGAAGATTGCGGAAGCCCACCTCCATCTTGTCAAAATGAATGTTCCTATTCAGGGCAAAGACGTTGCTCTGGAGCATATTCTTATCAGGTTTGTGGAAACTATGATTCAGATCCCTGTTTAGAGTGGTCATCTCCTCAAAGTTGTCCAAATGATAAATGTATAGGTACAACCTGGCGACATTATTATTGTTCTTGTGGTCAATGTAAATAT
>CAZTTZ010000037.1:0-5057 GCA_964616065.1 uncultured Candidatus Saccharibacteria bacterium
GATGGGTTATCTGGTTTTTATGCTTATTTTCAAGGAAATTGGCATTGGCAGGATGCAACTGGTACCTCAGACACAAAAACTTGGACAATAATTGAAAATACCCCAGGGGTTTATACCTATTGTGGACAAGTTTATGGTAAAACCCCACAAGGAATAACAGAAACAGCAAACACTTCTCCTTATTGCGTTAATGTTGAAGTTTCCTCATGTCAGCCTTCTTGTACGAACGAATGCTCATATGTGGGTGAGGTTAGATGCTATGATTCTACCCATAGACAAATTTGTGGTAATTATGACTCAGATGTGTGTTTGGAGTGGTCCTCACCAGAATTATGCTCAGGACCTACAAATTGTGGATATGGAAATTGTGCCTCAAATCAAAGGCCCAATTGGTATTGTTCAAATGGGACTTGTACATATAGCTGCATCTATGATTCAACCTGTGAAACACCTCAAAATTATCTGTCCTGTTGGCAGAACGATGTCTGGTGGTTTTCAGGTTCTACCCATCAGCCTTTCTCTAAATATCAAGAATGTGGAGAGGATTCCTGTGATGCTTGGGGAGAGAAATACTGTCAAGGAAATAAGGTTTATCAAAAAAGAACCTGTTATGATAGAGGATGCGCAAATGGTTCATGCTATTCTAATCAATATACAGATACACGGTTAGTTGAAGAATGTGCTCAAGATGAAACTTGTGTAAATGGAGAGTGTAAAAAAGAATGTGAATGTTCCTCTGGTCCTTGTTGTGACGGATGTCATTATAAACCAGCAACTTCTGTTTGCGATGTTAAAATAGAGACACAATATGGATGTCCTTGGGGTACAGGCTGTGGTTCAGATGTGGCAAAAAGAACAAGATCTAAGTTTAGATATTGCTCAGGTAATAGTGCCTCTTGTAATGGAAGATGGGGCAGTTGGTCTGAGTGGACTTCCTGGAGAGTAGCAGATTATTGCACAATTAATGAGGTATGCAGACCCGGATATCAAAAATGTCAATATAAATCAAGCTGTGTATCACCGGGACCTTCTTATATTAAACATTACAGAAAAGTTTGTATAGGTAATTCTCTTTGGTGGTATGATTCAAATAATCAAAAACAAGACAAATATAGGGACTGTATAGATGACAATACTTGTACCCAGGATTTTTGTAAAGACGGAAAATGTGTATTTGAATTGAAATGCGATGGAACAACCTGTCCTGTAGGCTCTCAGGATTATTGCGAACACTGTGAACATTGTGGAGATGGGGTATGTAATTGTCAGGAGGATGTTTGCTCCTGTCCCCAGGATTGTAAAATTGAAGGAGTATCAATTTCACTTTTAGGAAAATTAGAGACTCAGCCGGCAGAATGGCAAGATGAGGTAAAGGTTGAAGCCGGAGATATAGTTGACTTTCTTTTGGTAATCTCAAATCACGGAGAAGAGACTCTTTCAAATCTTAATGTGAAGATAGATTTACCCTCTCAAATTCAATATTTAGATGAAGCAAAATCAGAAGGACAAGCCATACTTGGTGATTTAGAGAATGGGGTCAACATTGGAAATATAGAGCCAAAAACCATAAAGACAATTACTTTTAAAGGAAAGATTGCTTCAAAAGAATTGCTTCATGATATTAGTACCCTTGAGAGTTTGGCTTATGTGCAAGGAAATGGGCTTTCTGCTTCAGATTCAGTTAGATTTACAATAAAAGAAGCTCCATCGGCAGTAGGAGGCTTAAAAGGGGCAATGATTGCCGCTTTGAAAGATATACTAAAAGGCTGGTTAATCTGGTTGTTATTAATCTTACTTGGCATTGTAGCATTGTTTATGGCTGGTTTTTACCTTCTTTTCTGGCTGGTGAAAAAGAGAAGAGAAAAAACAATGAAAGCCACAACTCCTCCTCTTCTATAAACCAAGAGAGTACATCTCTCTCAAAAGAAGACCCCTCCAAAGAAGGAGGGGTTTTCCACAGGTTAAGTGGTTGACAAGGATCTTTTTGTGGATTATAGTGGAAAAGAGAGTAGGTCTGTGGAAAAATGTGGGGAAAACTCTGCTAACCTGTGGAAAAATGTTTATTGGAGAATATACCTACAATTTAGATACAAAAAGAAGACTGGCAATTCCTGCCAAGTTTAGAAAATTGTTAGGCAAAAAGGCAGTTATAACAAGAGGATTAGACAACTGCCTTTTTCTTTTCCCTGAAAAAGAATGGAAAAAATTAGCTGACAAGATTAGCAAACTGCCATTGTCGCAGGCAGATGCAAGGGGTTTTGCAAGAATAATGTTAGCAGGAGCCTCTGAAGTTGAAATTGATGCTTTGGGAAGAATTCTTATTCCTGAATATTTAACAAAATATGCAGATCTTAAGAAAAAAATAGTCATAGCTGGAATTGCAAATAGGATTGAAATTTGGGATGAAAAATCCTGGAGGAGGTACCAGCAAAGAACCGAAAAAGAGGCAGGAGATATAGCAGAGAGGCTCAAAGAACTGGGAGTGTAAATAAAAACTCAAAGCGCAAAGCTCAAAACTCAAAGCTACAACTTAAAACTCAAAACTTAAAACTAATGAAGTTTCAACAAAAGAAAAAATTAAATAATAAAAAAATTAAACTTATTCAGTTTTGACTTTTGCGCTTTGACTTTTGAGCTATATAAATGCATATTCCAGTTCTTCAAAAAGAGGTTTTAAAATATCTTGGCCCAAAGCCAAACCAAAATTTTATAGATGCAACTTTTTCTGAAGGGGGAGATGGGTTGCAAATTTTAAAACTCACGGGACCTAAAGGTAAACTTCTTGGAATCGAAATTGACCCAGAGCTTTATGAGATTACAAAAAATAGACTTGAGAAAGAAAATTCCCAAACCTTTAAGCGATTGATTCTGGTAAATGATTCTTATCTGAACCTACCAAGAATTATAGAGGAATATCAGTTTCGGCCTGTTCATGGAGTTTTGTTTGACCTCGGTATGTCATTGTGGCATATCAAAGAGTCAAAAAGAGGATTTTCTTTCAAAAGAGACGAACCGTTAGATATGAGGTTTAACCCTCAAACAAACAGACTTACGGCTTTTGAGATAGTAAACTACTGGGAAAAAGAAAAAATTGAGAAGATTTTAAGAGAGTTTGGAGAAGAAAAGTTTGCCAAAAAGATAGCAGAAAATATTGCAGAGACAAGAAAAATTAAGCCTATAAGAACCACATTTGACCTTATAAAGATTATCCAAGAGAGCATCCCATTAGCTGTTCAAAGAAAACTAAAGATTCATCCGGCCACCAGAACCTTTCAAGCCCTACGGATAGCTGTAAATAGAGAATTAAGTAATTTGGAAGAAACGTTATCCTTCTTGCCAAAAATTTTAGACAAAGGATCGAAAATTGTGATTATTTCGTTTCATTCATTGGAAGATAGAATCGTAAAGAAAAAATTCTTAGAAGCAAGCCAAAAAGGTCTATTAAAAATTCTTACCAAAAAACCTGTTGTACCTACACAAAAAGAAATTATGTTAAACCCTTCTTCAAGGTCGGCTAAATTAAGAGCAGCACAAATCATATGACAGCACGAAAACTTAAAAAAATATGGAAAACCTCCTTTCTTGTTATAGCATTACTTGGAGGTTTATGTATTTTTCAGGTGTCAAGTTTTACCAATTATGCCCATCAATTAACTTCTTTAAAAAATCAAAGCAAGGTTTTGGGCGAGGAAAATTCTTTTATAAAATTACAAGTTACTAATAAAGAGCCTTTATTTGAGTTAGAAAAATTAGCCAAGGATTTGAATTTTGAAAAAATTTCTCAAATTCAATATATTAAAGCAACCAAAGGGCCTGTAGTAGCTAAGTAAATATCATGCGGGCTTTAATTCATTTTTGGAGAATTAATTTTATTCTTATAATTTTTTTTATTTTGGGAGGAGTTATTTTAGGAAGACTTATCTATCTTCAAATTATCCATGATGATTTTTATAAAGCACAGGCTACGGGGCAACAAGAAATTGTTGAATCAATTTTAGGTCCTCGGGGAGATATTCTTTTTTATGATAAGGGAAAATTGACTGTATTGGCCACTAATAAGAATTGGTTTCTATGTTATGCAAATCCCGCTCAGGTAGAAAACATTGAAGAAACCGCCAATGTTTTAGAAGAAATTTTGCAGCTTCCAAAAAAGGAACTTCTTGAAAAATTAAAAACTCCAGATAGGCTTTTTGTAGTGTTGAAAAAGAAAGTCACAGAAGAAGAAGCAAAAGAACTAAAAAAACAAAATCTAAAAGGAATATATTTAAAGCAAGAAAGATATCGCTTTTATCCATATGGTAATCTGGCAGCAGATTTGTTAGGCTTTGTAGATGCCGAAGGTAAAGGTAAATATGGAGTGGAAGGGTATTTTGACGAAATTTTAACAGGTAAAGAAGCCTGGATAAAAAAGGATTTAGGTATTTTTCATTTTAGTAAATCAGAAGAGGATTTGTTTAGAGGGAAAGATATAATCTTAACTATTGACAAAAACATTCAATTACAAGCCCAAAACCTTCTTTTAAAAGCAAAAGAGGAACTGAAGATAGAAGGCGGGCAGATTATTGTAGCTGAGCCTACATCTGGCAAAATTGTAGCTTTGGCTGATCTGGTAACTTATGACCCCAATAACTATTCTCAAATAGAGGATTTATCTGTTTTTAAAAATCAGGCAATTCAGTCATTGTTTGAGCCGGGATCAATGTTTAAGCCAATTACAATGGCTATTGCTTTAAATCAAGGTAAAATTACCCCAAAAACCGAATACGTTGATGAAGGCTATGTTGAGGTAGGAGGGCGGACTATTTATAACTATAAAAAAAGAAAATGGGGAAGAAGAACAATGACCGAAGTTCTTAAATGGTCTATCAATACGGGTGCAGTTTTTGCAGAATCATTAATTGGAGATAAAGTATTCTTAGAATATATTAAAAAACTTGGTTTTTTTGAGCCAACCGAGGTGGAGTTAGAAGGAGAGATTTTCTCTTTAAATCCAGAACTTCAAAAAGGCTATAAGGTGAATTTTGCTACTGCTTCATTTGGTCAAGGCATTGAAATGA
>CAZTTZ010000038.1:0-5044 GCA_964616065.1 uncultured Candidatus Saccharibacteria bacterium
AAGAAAATACTCTAAGAAAGGAAATAGACAAAATAAATGAATTTTTAGGTATTGTGCCACCTCCTCAACCCTCACCACCTCCCCCTTCGGAAGAAAAAAGAAAGGCTGAAGAAGAAAAAGAAGGGGTTGTTCCAAAAGAAGAAATTGGAAAAGAGGAAGTTTCAAAAAAAGAGATCAGAAAAGAAACAGAAAAAAAGGAGACGAAAGAAAAAGAGGAAAAAACAAAGGAAGAAAAAGAGGCGGAAGAGGCTTTAAGGAGGCTGGAGGAAAAAAGGCGTAAAGAGGAACTTCTACGAAAATTAGAAGAAAGAAGGAAAGAAGCAGAAAAAAGAAAGGAAGAAGAAATTTTAAGAAGAATAAGGCAAGGTATTACTGCTCCAATAGAACCTTCTGTTCCTCCAAAAACTACTCCAACTCCTCCACAGCCTCCTATTTTTGCAAAAACTATTAAACCTGCTGCAGTCTCCAAAAGAAAGTGGCTTAAACTTCTTTTAATTATTGGGGTGGTGATATTAGTAGGATTAATATTAGGGTTCTTTATCTGGAAAAAAACTAAACCTGCTCCAACTTCTATTCCTTCTCCAACTCAACCGGCTGCTCCAACTATACCCCAATCTCCAACCCCTACAACACCTACCCAACCTGCAACATCTACATCGCCAACTGAAGCAATTCTCTCTCCACCGCTTTTACCTGAAATTGCAACCACTACTGTTTATGAGCTTACCGAAAATGCTCAAGTTCCTACACTTTTGTCTCAGGCTCTAGCTCAGCCCCTTCCTGAGAAAAAATTTGTAAGAATTGCTTTTAAGAAAATTCCAGATAATCGCTTTTTAAGTCTGAAAGAGTTTTTGGGGGCTTTGGGGTTTTCTCCTCCTGAAGACCTATTCACAATTCTTGAGGAAAAAGCCACTTTCTATTTATACTCAGCAAGTAATAAAACGGCTTTTGGATTTGTAGCCAAGAGGATGCCGCCCGATCTCCTTTCAGAAGTCTTAGGCAAAGAAGGGCCCCAACTTGAAGATGTGCTTAAAGAATGGGAAGATGACATTATTGTAAAATTAAAGCTTTTGGCGATTTTGTTAGGTAAGGACGCCCTTCAAAATCCTGTCTTCCGTGATTATACATATCGCGGGTATAAATTAAGATATTGTGATGTTGCCAAATCTCCCGATTGTTTTGGGGCCTGCTTTTCAATTGTAGGGGAGAAATTAGTTTTCTCTACTTGCTGCAATGCAACAGTTGAGGCAATTAATTTATTGGTAAAATAAATCTATGGATAAATTTCTTAAAGAGCAAGAAGAGAAATTAAAGGCTATTAAAAAACAACTTGAGAAACAGCTTTCATCTTTTGCAAAAAAAGATAAGAAAATAAAAGAGAATTGGAAATCTGATTTCCCAGAGTTTGATGGCTCAGAGACCGGTTCATCCCGTCTTGAAGTTGCCCAGGATGAAGTTGAGGAATACTTAAATCGTCTTCCTTTGGAATATCTTTTGGAACTTAAACTAAGAGATGTAAACCTAGCCCTAAAAAAAATCAAAAAGGGTAATTATGGGGTTTGTGAGATATGTAAAAAGAACATTCCAAAAAACAGGCTCAAAATTCAACCTGAGGCAAGATTTTGTCTAAAATGTAGTAAAATGAAGTAATTAAAGTTGTACTACCGAGCATGCCCTCCAGAGTTTTCTCTTGTGCGAATATTGGGCTTGAAGCTCGACTTATTGAAGTAGAAATTGACATATCTTTTGGAATAAAAACTTTTGAAATTGTTGGCCTACCAACAAAAGTTGTTGAAGAATCAAAAGAGCGGATAAGGTCCGCTCTTAAATTTTTAAATTTCAAACCTCCGGGCGCAAAGCCTGAAAAAATAATTCTAAATCTTGCCCCTGCTGACCTAAAAAAAGAAGGGGCGTTATACGACCTTCCAATAGCCTTGAGTTATCTTTTGGAATCCAAACAAATAGTCTTTAATCCGGAGAAGAAAATATTTCTGGGCGAGCTTTCTCTTAAAGGTGAATTAAGACCAATTCGAGGGGCCTTGTCTTTTGCACTTCTTGGCAAAAAGTATAATTTTGAAGAAATAATTTTGCCCAAGGAAAATGCTGCTGAGGCTGCCCTGGTAAATCAAATAAAAGATGGTTCTTTAAAGGTTATTGGGGTTCGGAGTTTAGAAGAAGTAATTAATTATTTGGAAAAAAGAGCCGCTGTCTCCCCTGCCCAATGTAATTTAGATATTTTCTTAAAAAAAGAAAGTCCTTATATAGATTTTGGCTGGATTAAGGGACAAGAAACAGCAAAAAGGGCAATGAAAATAGCTGCCGCAGGCTCCCATAATCTTTTAATGATAGGACCCCCAGGGGGTGGGAAAACTTTATTAGCAAAAGCCCTCCCTTCAATTTTGCCAGATTTATCAAAAGAAGAGGTTTTAGAGGTAACAAAAATTTATAGTTTTGCTGGATTGCTTTCCTCTAACCTTCCGATTATTACAAAAAGACCCTTTCGTTGCCCTCACCATAGCGCCTCAAAAGTTGCCATTCTTGGTGGAGGGAATCCGATAAGACCTGGGGAGATAACATTGGCCCACAGGGGGGTTTTGTTTTTAGATGAATTTCCAGAATTCCAAAGAGATATTATTGAAGGACTACGTCAACCGATGGAAGAAGGAAAAATTGTTCTTTTGAGAGCAACCTCAAAAGTTGTTTTCCCTTGTCAATTCATGCTTATTGCGGCTGCAAATCCCTGCCCTTGTGGAAATCTAAATAATCCTTTTAAAGAATGCATCTGTTCTCCCTCCCAAATTTATAAGTATAAAAGAAAGCTTTCAGGCCCAATTATGGATAGAATTGATATCTTTATAGATTTGCCTTATGTAAAATCTAAAGAGCTGCTTTTGCCAAAAAGCAAGAATTTAAGTGAGCAGATAAAAGAACGGGTGAAAAAGGCTCGCTTAATCCAAAAAGAGAGGTTTAAAAAAGAGAACATCTTTACCAATTCAGAAATGAACCTTGATCAGGTAGAAAAATTTTGCCCTTTAGATGAAAAAGAAAAAAGCCTCCTAAAAAATTATTTAGACAAAGGGCTTCTTACTGCAAGAGGGTATCACCGGGTGTTGAAAGTTGCCAGAACCATTGCAGACTTAGAAGAATCAGAAAAAATTTTGCCTTGCCATTTAGAGGAGGCCTTAACATTTAGAATAAAATATCCTTGAAAATAGAGATTATCTGGCAAACGGGTTTCTCCCTCCAAAAACATCAAAATGCAAATGACAACCTGCCGACCCTCGGGGAATAGTATACCCTGTATGACCCATATATCCAATAATCTGGCCTTGGGAGACACTCTCACCTGGTTTGACAATTATTTTTGCCAAATGCCCATAAAAGGTTACCACTCCATTTGGATGAGCAATTCTTATATAATTTCCTGCAATCCTGTGATATCCTGTTTTTTGTACCTTTCCTCCTGCAGCAGCATATATTGGCTCCCAGCATTTGCCATTTGAAAAGTCTACAGCATTATACCAGTGAAGTCCTTGGGTTATGTGACAAGGAGAAGGAATTGGACAGATGAAATATGAGTTAGGCACCGAAACAGTATGTCTTGTAATTGAAGATGTCTTTGGTTTCTTTCCACCAGGAATAATAAGAATGTCGCCCGCAAGAATCTTTCCATCTTGGCACCCATTAAATTCCATAATCGTCTCTGGTTTTACTTTGTAAATACTTGCGATTTTTGAGACAGTCTCACCTTTTTTTACAACATGCAAAACTCCAGGCACAGGTAGAATTATTAACTCCTGGCCTTCTCTTAAGACTGATTCTTTAGAAAGATTGTTTGCCCAAAGAATTGTGTTTACATCAATATTGAAATCTTCTGCTATACTCCAAAGGGTATCACCTTTTTTAACGGTGTATTTAATAAGTTGGTGATCTTCCTCTGCTACTGTAGCCAATGTTTGATAATCTATCTTTTGGTAAGACACCGAGGCTACAAGCGTGTTTCCTTGAAAAAGGGTTAAAGGTGGTAATTCTTTAAATACCTCATCTTGGGCCACAAAAGGAGATTCGCAAGATGAGTTTGTATTAGAAACTGCTTGATGTGTAAGGGCAGTGTGGTCAGAAAAGGAGGTTTTTACAGAAGAAAAAACGATTAGAAAGAGAATAAAAGAAAAATAAAAAACCTTTTTGGCATTGATACCAAAAAAGGATAAAATTCGTTTAATTGTTTCTTTGGTAGGAATAGTTTTGTGTTAAGTTTTTGCCTTTTTGAAAAAGTTTGCTCTCTTGGGCTTATTTAAAAAAATATCAAATTCAAACTAGAAAGTCAAGAATGAGAAGAAAATATTTCAAATCACTTATAAAACAATTTGAAATAAGACCTAAAAAGAGGTTGGGGCAGCATTTTCTTGTTGATTTTTATCTTCTTAAAAAAATCTCAAAATGTATAAAACCAAAAGGGGAGACTATTGTAGAGGTTGGCGCTGGCCTTGGATTTTTGACTGAATTATTAGCTCAAGAAGCAAAAAGGGTAATTGCAATAGAAAAAGACCATTCATTAGTTTTGGCACTAAAAGAGAGACTCAAGAATTTCCAAAATGTAGAGATATTAGAAATGGACATTTTAGATTTTTCTCCTGAGGCTTTTTTGAGAGGAATTACTTATAAGGCTGTTGGAAATCTTCCCTACAGTATCTCTTATCCTGTGATAAGGCTGTTTTTAGAAACCAATCACCAACCAAAAGAGATGGTCTTTTTAATTCAAAGAGAAGTTGCCCAAAAAATATGTGCAAAAAAATCAAGTTTGCCCAAAATTGCTGTTGAGTTCTATGCCAAACCTAAAATTCTTTTTTATGTGCCAAAAAATTCTTTTTTCCCAAAACCAAAAGTCGATGGAGCAGTAATTCAAATAAAAGACATACATAAGGGCATTCCCGGCGTTGATAGAGATTTATTCTTTAAAATTGTTAAAGCAGGTTTTTTGCATCCACGAAAAACCATTTTGAATAATTTATCTTCTGAGTTAAAATTAGAAAAGGAGAAGGTT
>CAZTTZ010000039.1:0-4966 GCA_964616065.1 uncultured Candidatus Saccharibacteria bacterium
TTTCGGTTTCTCTTCAATCTCCTTTTCTTTTATTTCTTTTTCTTCTGGATGATAAAGTTCTCTTAAATCGTCTGCTACAGGGTTGAAGATATAGTGTTGGATATAAGTATTCAGTTTGCTGGCCCTCTCTTCATCTAATTTTAGATCTTTTTTTAGTGCCGCTTTTAACTCTTCCGGGGGAAGCAGCCCCATTAGAACCTGCCCAACATATTTTGCTACAGTTGCTACTTCGTTAATCTCACAAAGACGGCAAATATTCCAAATTGCTTCAGAAGTATCAATGGAAAAGAGAACCTCTTTTAGATCTTCTGGTAGGGTTTTATAAATTTTCCAAAGCTCTTCTTTTGAAAGGTTATCTGCCATAGATAAATTCTGTCATCAAAATCACCATTTTAATTTTAACATAATCTAGGAAAAGAAAAAAATACCCCAGCTGAAAATTTGACATCTCAGATATTTTTATAGTATAATTAATAAGCTTCATCATTTGCAGTTTTACAAAAAGGAGGTGAGTATAATGAACGATAAGAAAAAGAGGAAGGCGGCAAGCAAAAGCAAGAGGTTTGGAATTCTTCTTGGAACCCTCTTTGTCTCTATCTGTTTTCTCGGAATCTCTTTTTGGTCGCTTAAGTATCTCCCCGGTTGGGCAATATTACCATTGTTACTCATCTGGGCCGTTGGAAATTTCACGGCAATTTACTTTATTCTAGTACGCGATGATATTCGGGCTGGCTTTGCAATAGTGCCAGAGGCACATGCGATGATTATCACAAGGATGGGAGCATTTAAGAAAGTCGTCATCAACTGGCAAGGTCACACAATTACTGAAGATGGGGAGATCAAAAAGAAAAAAAGCGCACGACGAAGGTTTGGCGGATTAATTTGTTTCTGGTTTCCTATAGAAGATGTAAAGCTGGTTCAAGAGGACGAAGGGAAAAAAACCGCAAAAATTTCTCTCCGTGATAGAGTTGTCGAAGTAGAGGTTGCCCGAGCCGAGGATAAGGAAGGGATCTGGACTCGGCTTCAGGGATACATCAAGGGTCGTGTGGTGAATCCATACAAGATTGTGTTTCAGATTGATCCTCCCTGGATTCCGAAATTGAAAGTTATGTTTGAGTCGGCAATGCGCGATGCGATAACAAGACATCCATTCCTTCTTGCCATTCAAAAAAAGAAAGATATGGCAAAGGAGATGTGGCAGACGTTACAAAAAGATGGTGTAATTGAGGAGTGGAAGGAACGGTATGGCTTTGAAATCACAGAGTTTGGAGTAAAGAACATCGATGTAGAAAAGAGCGAACATTACGAGGCAATGCTGGAGAAATGGAAAGGTTCCCGTCAGGCAGAGGGAATACGAAAGAGAGCTGCTGGAGAAGCAAGCGCGATCCGAATCAAGGCAAACGCTGTGAGAGACAAAGGAGACGAAGGAAGGTTAATTGTGGTTGCCAATGCGATGGCGGAATCACCTCTTGCTGCTGCGGAAACCATACACGCGGTTCCTGGGCTAGGGCTCGGAGGGCTTGTTGGTCGGGCCTTTCAGAGCAAAGAATCCCTATCGGAACTCGTTAAAGGAATTGTCGAAGGACTAAAAGAAAAAGGAGGTGAGTGATGGATCAAGTAAGAGAGGCCGGAAGAGAATTAGGGAAGGTCTTGGCGCAGGTGATAAAGGAAACGGTTAAGGAAGCGGTTGCAGCAGGTATTGTGGAAGCTTTCGATGAAACAAAAAAGGCGCTCGAGAAAGAAATGTCGCTCAAGCCGCCTCCAAAAGAATAAATCAGCTATGTAAGCAGGAAAAGGCCGTCTGAGGACGGCCTTTTTGTTTTTTTGTTATTCTCCGGCCTCAGTCTCCTCCTCTTCTTCTTCGCTTGTCTCCTCTTCAGTAGATTCTCTTAACCTTTGCAACTTTGCTTCTGCTGCTCGACGCACAGAAGTAATAATTCTTTTTATTTCTTCATTTGCAGATTCTCTTTCTGCTTTTTCTAATTCTTCCTGAAGTGCCTCAATTTCATTTTCTGTTTTTGCTCGTCTTAAAGCTGTCTCCCAGTGTCTTGCTTCAACTTCAAACCCTCTCATTTCTTCCCGAGTTGCAGCCCCGGGTATAGGAGCGTACCCTAAAGCAAGGGCCCCTGTTGTAGTTAGATATCTCAATGTGCCAGGCGCTCGTGCCTTCCCAGTTTTCTCATCTAATTCATAGAACCAAGAGGCGCCCACCTCCTCTGCTTTTTCTTGGGCAGCATCTACGAATGATTTTCCTAAAGTTCTTCCTGCTTCAGCAAGTTGCTGAGGGTTTAAAAGCATTGTTTTGGTAAATTTATCAAGAAGTTCTTCGTCTTTTTGAATTTCATCAAAATTAATTTGCTCAAAATCTTCTTTTTTCTTAAGAGAGCGCCATATCTTTTCTAGGAAAGAGATAATACCCTTGGCCTCATCTTCTTTTGTAAGACCAACTATGCTTCCTCGCTTTTTCTTCGGGGTCAACTCATGAGTTATTTGAGCAAACCTATCTACCATTTCTTTGTTGTGCGAGAAGCTTTTCTCAATTGCTTCGGCCGCCTTTTTTAATCCAAGTGTTTTAGCTGCTTTATATCCTTCTAAAATACTCTTTTTAGATAGCCTGCCTTTTTCAATATTTTCTTTCAGTTGACCCTTCTCGGCCATTTTTTGTAAGAAACCAGCTTTTTCAGCCGCTGTCGCAGCCTTTTCAAGGGCTACAGCATTTTCTATAGCAGTTTTTCCTTCTGCTTTCTTTTGAGCCTCGTCTGCCAATCTCTGCTGATAACTTAGGCCTAACCTGCCTGCAGTTGCAATTTTTAATGCTTTCCCTACACCTCTTGTAATACCGGTTGGTACAGCCCGTACTATACCAGCAGCACCCCGAGCCATCATTCCTCTAAGACCTCTCCTTCCTTCGCCCCATTTTGGTTTTATAATAGTAGCTGTCTCTAATCTTTCAATTTTTTCTCTTACTTTTGGAGATACTACCCCGCCTACCTTTCTTCCAACACCCTTGCCAGTTTCTTTAGCTGTTTTACTAATTGCTTTCCACCCAGCTGAGGCGACTCTTCTCCCCTGAGTTCTTGCCAGTTTAACAATTGCGCTTGCGCCAGCTGCAGAAGTAGACATTGTTACAAAAGCACCGGCTAAAAGTAGAATCAATGGTACAGAAAAAGTTAACAGGGTGGTTATTTGATTACTTAATGTTACTTGTCCACCCGAAAATACTGTTCCTGGGTCTCCTCCTAAATAATTATCACTCGCTTCTTGCATCAGGAGTTGGGTTAAATAAATAAAGAAAGCCCCTCCTACTCCTACAAAACACCATTGAATAAACTGATGCCACCACGTATGCCAAATTCTTCGAGTAGCAGGTAAAATATAGGCAAAAAACGCCAGAGGAGCAAGAATTACTAAGATCCAGAGTGCAACATGCCGTAAAATCAAAAGAACAGCAAAAAATAGGAGAACAAAAGAGGCAATCAAGTTGAAAGCAATTACAAAAAGGACTTGAAAGAAAAATACCCCATTAAAGAAATTAGTCCAATTATGGAGCACATTTCTACCCGCATTTGCTAAGATATTACCAGCAGCTTGAACAAAATTTAGCATCGAGCTATAACCTGCCGTTCCTGCGGTAAAAAAGAAATTCATCAATATATTGGATGCATCAATGATTACTCCGCATATCGTGGGAGTAAAGTTTATCAAAATAGCAATGAGAATTAACCGAGGAAGAGTTTTTCTTACTTCATACTCACGAATTCTTAGCGCAGTCGCAATTCCTATAGCCACTATTACTAAAATAAAAAGAAGGTTAGTAAAGTCTCTTACCACTGTCCATCCAGCATCAACCACAACATTTGGAAAATGAGTATATGGAACTCTTACAAAGTTAGGAGAAGCTACCCAGCTAAAGATTGCATTTGATGTAGAGAGAACAGCAAAAGAGATACCTAAAGCAAGAATTAAGCCAAAAGCAATAGTAACAATTATTTCAACAGGTTTTGTTATTAGGCTTATGATAGCAAATGCTCGGGCTACAGGCGTTAATAGTCCTATTAACAAACCTATGGGTAAAAAACGCCAAAGTTTTTTATTTTTCATTGTTTATGTTTAACCTCTTCCTATTAAAACAAGTACGAGTTGAATGATGCCCCGCGCTAAACTCATTATAGCAAACCCCAAAAGAGAATAGAATAGAGTTCTGTTTGCTTTTGAAACAGCGTCAGGGTTACCAGCAGAGGTTAGATATGTAAAACCTCCTAGAGCAATCATAACAAGCAAAAGAGCAGAGACTATCCAATATACAAAGTTGGTTATAGATTGCAAAAGAGATTCAACAGATGTAGCTATAATCGGGTTTTGGGTCGGGCCTGAGGGAGGCGATGGGGGAGAAGCAACTATAATCCGGCGTGTTTCACTAGTCAAAGTACCCCCGCCACCTCCCCCAAAACCCATTCCTATTGCGTTGAGATTTATAGTAATTGTGTATTCGCCTGGTGTATCATAAGAATGCGTGAAAGTATAACTGCATTTTTGAGGAGAGTTAGCATCAGGGTTGCCTATACACGCGCTGCCTAATTCACTTTCACCGTCTCCAAAACTGACAAATGGTTCAACCGCCTGCTGTCCACGTATTGCCAGAGGGCTTCCATAGAAATCAAAGCTCACCGTTACAGTTCCTCCCACATCCACAATGTTAGAAGGTTTGATTTGCACATTTTGAATTTCCCAAAGAACAAACTGAGCTAAAGCAAATTGCGAGATTGCAAAGCAGGTAAGGATAATAATAAAGAAAAAGAATAATTTCATTTTCTTTAACTTAAATTTTGACATAGAAGCACCCAGTCTTTAAAGGATAAATCTTGAGGGCGTTTTTGAGAGCTTACACTCATTTCTTCTAAGATTTTTTTAACCTGTCCCTTTTCTAATTTTAACTCAGAAGATAAATTATTCAAAATGGTTTTTC
>CAZTTZ010000040.1:0-4897 GCA_964616065.1 uncultured Candidatus Saccharibacteria bacterium
GTGCGTACCACTGGGGAGTTGTTTTGAGAAAGAGGAAAGAAGAAATCCAAATTAAACGGCCCCAGGTTTAAAATGAGAAAAGAACTTATTTCCTTTTTTATCGTTTTTGTTGGAATTTTTTTCTTCGGTGGGGAGGTTCTTGCCCAAGAAGTTCATTGTAGTTTTTCTTCTCCAGTTCCATTAAATGGAAGAACTACCGCTCACTGCCAAGCCATAGCAAAGCATTTTTGTTTAATTGGAAAAAAAATCGAAAAAGTTGATCTTTTTTATGACGATCCATCAGGAGTTACTTCGTTTATGCAGACCTTCGATTGTAACCACTCACCATGTGAGTTTGACCTTCCTTCTGAGAGACTTGATAAAGTTGGTCGTTGGAATATTATGGCATGTGTTAAAGAAACCTGCTCCTTTCTTGCCGGCAGTTGGAACAGATGTATAAATGTAGGATGGGTAGATGTTCTTCCTCCAAGATGTGGCGATGGAGTGATTAATCAACCCGGGGAAGAGTGCGATGATGGAAATAATATCTCAGGAGACGGGTGTGATGCCAATTGTCATTTAGAAGGCGCTCCCCCCGGTCCTACTCAACCCACCCAACCAACAGGCTATGATAATCCTCTTTTGTGGGCAAACATCCCTCAATTTTTACTTTATGCATTAAGATTTATCTTTAACCTTCTTTTAGGGATTTCCATTTTAATGATTGTAATTGCCGGAATTTTTCTGGCAGCCTCCCGCGGTGATCCTATAAGACAGGCCAAGGGAAAAAGAACCCTTCTTTTTGCAGTTCTGGGATTTGCGATTGCTTTTTTGGCCCAAGGTCTTTTTATGCTTTTTAGAATTATTTTCGGTGTAAGATTTTAAAAAATAATCAATAATCAATGATAAATGATAAATTAAAAGCTATAATTATTCCTCTTTTTTTCACAACGGTGTTTGCTCAGGGAATAGAACCACCGGTTGTGGCAACCACTTTAGGTGATTATATTGATTTAATTTTCAATGTTTTGTTTAACCTCTCAATAGTTATTTTGCCTTTAGCAATTTTGGCAGGAGGAATAATATTTCTTACAGGCGCCACTCCATCAAGAATTGAACTTGGTAAAAAAATTATGTTGTTCTCAGGAGTGATTTTTGGTATTATGTTAATAGCAAAATTTATTATAAGTGTTACCAAAGGAGATATTACTTTTTTGAGATAAGATGTCTAAATTTAAGAAAACAATTTGGTTATTATGTTTTTGGCTTTTTCCTGGCTTGTTAAATGCGCAGGTAGTAATTACAAGCCCTATTCGAAGTACATCTTTTCAGGAGATGGTAACCAGAATTGGCAATTGGATTTTTACTTTAGCAATTGGCATTTTGCCAATAATGATACTTATAGGCGCCTATGTTCTGGTTACAGGCGGAGGAGATCCAAGAAAAATTGCCTTGGGGCGCAAAATCCTTCTTTATTCAATTATAGGATTTATTATTATAGCCGCCACTCGAGGTATTCTTGCGCTTTTAAGAATTATTCTCGGGATGTAAATTTCTGTGGAAAACCTCCTTGTTTATTTAAAAAAAGGTTCTACAATAAAATAAAGGAAAAGGTCGATATAAAAACAAATCGGTTTAAAAAATGAACAAGAAACTTTTGGCAGGAATTCTTTTAACTGGAGTTTTTCTGCTTGCAACACAAAGTGTAGTTTTAGCAGGAGGACCTCAGCCAGCAACATTACCTCAATGGACCGCTCAAGAAGTGATTGATTTGGTGGTAAGAATCACCAACTGGATATTTACCTTCTTGATTGCAGTAGTTGTCATTATGGTTTTAGTTGCTGGTTATATGTTTGTAACTGCGGGTGGAAATCCAGATCAACAAGCAAAAGCAAGAACGGTTTTGATCTATGCTTTAATTGGATTTGCTGTTGGAATGATTGCAAGAGGTATTATTGCCTTAGTAGCAGCGATTATGGGTAGAGCAGTTCCTCAGTTCCCATCAACTGGTCCTTAAGATTGCCTGTTTGGTTGATAAGATTGTTTGCCAAAAACTCTTTATAGAAATTTGAAAAAACAACCCTCCTCTTGAAGGGAAGGGTTGTTTTTGTTAAATAAAATTAGAGAGTCAAGAACTACAAACATTTTTCTTGTCGGAGTGGCGGAATTGGGAGACGCGCTGGGCTTAGGACCCAGTGGGGAAACCCGTGAGGGTTCGAATCCCTCCTCCGACACAAAAAACCACCTTTTAAAAAGGTGGTTTTTGTTGTACATCTTCCATTTTTATTCCTCCTCTTCCTCAATCTCTACCTTTATCTCTTTTTTATTTTTTTCTTTAAGTTTTGGGATTTTTAATGTTAGAATTCCGTTTTTGATTGTAGCTTTAGTTTTTGTAATATCTACTTCCTTGGGCAAAATTAATTTTTTCTCAAACTTTCCCCAGAAACATTCTTGATAAAGATATTTTTTTATTTTATCTGTATCTGCGGGCTTCTCCCGTTTTCCTTTGATAATGAGCATACCATCTTC
Source organism: uncultured Candidatus Saccharibacteria bacterium (assembly GCA_964616065.1). Taxonomy (GTDB): domain Bacteria; phylum Patescibacteriota; class Minisyncoccia; order Minisyncoccales; family PEYH01; genus JAGGTU01. Next base: position 2,509 of record CAZTTZ010000040.1, read on the forward strand.
CAGAGAAATTTCGATATTGTCAGAAGTAATACCTGCAATTGGGGATTGTACAACAATATATTTATTTGTCTCATATGCATCTATTGCCAACTCTCCTACAGCATTATCTCCTAACCAATTTTCTTTTTGTTCTTCTGCTTTTTTCTTCTTTTTAAATAAAGCTTTAAGCTTCATATTTCACAAACGCTCTTTAATTTTTTTATTTTTCTAAACTGAAAAAAGGTTAAGATTACCAAGAAAAATAATACACCTGCTGAAATTAAAAGTAAATGCCAATCTCTAACCTGCCAGCCTAAATTAACTAATTCTTCATCTATTTTTATAGCAAAATTATAAATGCCATGCAATGTAGTTGATAAAAGAATTCCTAATACAAAAAAGAAAGTTCTACTTCTTTTCTTTAAAATAGAGAGAGCCAAAAAATAACCAATACTTGCAGAGGCTAAAGCATGTAAAAATGTAGCCGAAATAAACCGTCCAAAAAGTGCCACTAAAGTTGGGACAAGCATCCCTGAGGACAAGAAAGATTTAAACAAAAATAAAATATTCTCAAGGGCTGCAAATCCTAATCCTGAAATTATCATATAAATCATTGCATCAATTGGTTCATCAAATTCAGGGTCATTTAGGACATAAAAATGAACAGGCAGATATTTTGCTATTTCTTCAATTAATGCAACGGCTATAAAAACCTGCAAGATTAAGGTAAAAAGCAAAGGCAAGCCTAAGCTTTTTATAAAGTCTGAAAGTAGAATTCCTCCAAAAGCTGCTATAGCAGCACACCCCATGCCCAAGATAAAGATTTTTATCACCATTTCTTTGGGTTCGGGATGCACATCTTTTCTTAAATAAAAACCAAGCCAGATCAAGCTTGGCACAAGTCCCAGTAAAGTTAAAAATAAAAAGTATAAAATCATGCAATTCTTAAACCAGAATAAGCCTTAATATTTTTCCAATTCTTTATTTTATCAGATTTTAACCAATAAAAATAGCCACATAAAGCAACCATTTGAGCATTATCAGTTGCAAGATGTTTTTCAGGAAAAAGTAATACAGGTTTGGTGGCCATTTTGTCAATTTTTTCTTCAAAAAGGCTTTTCAGTCTTTCATTTGCAGAAACACCCCCTCCTAATATAATAGATCTTGCTTTGAATTCTTTTGCAGCCTTGATTGTTTTTTTGGCTAAAACTTCTACAATTGCCTCCTGAGCTTCCCTTGCCATTTGAGCTATATACTCTTTAGACTCTCTTATTCTCTTTGGATGTTTTTTGTAATCATATAAAACAGCGGTTTTTAGTCCGGAAAAGCTAAAATCATAGTCTTTTGAGAAAATCATCGGACGAGGCAAGCTTACGCGACATTTCGACATTTCGACATTTCGACATTTCGACATCTCGACATCTCGACATTTCGATATTTTTTCGATTGCAGGCCCCCCTGGGTAGGGGAGTCCTAAAATTCGCGCAATCTTATCAAATGCCTCACCTGCTGCGTCGTCTCTTGTCTCCCCTAAAATTTTGTATTTCCCTAATTCTTTTACCAAAATAAGCTGGGTATGTCCTCCGGAGACAATCAAAGCAACTGCTGGAAACAAGACACTTTTTTGCTTAACTACTAATTTTCTTGCATCTGAAGATAAAAAGTTTGAAAAAATATGGGCTTCTATATGATTTACTGAGACAATTTTTACATTCAGCCATAAGGAAAGAGCCTTGGCAAAATTAACCCCAGCCCAAAGACAAGGCTCAAGCCCGGGCCCAACAGTAACAGCTATCAAATCAATTTTTGGCCTCTCATATTTCTGAACAAATTTTATAAAATACTCAAAAAGCCCCTTTTCTTTCCTAAAGATTTTTTTAAAAAGAGAAAATTCTTTGTCTGTCCTATTGCTTCTTTTTTTGTCTTTGAAAAGACCACTTTCTTTTAAAGCTTTTTTAAGCACATAAACTAAATTTTTCTCATGTTCCCTTTTTGCAAGAGAAGGATAAACCCCACCAAATTTTTGATGAATTTTCACCTGTGAAGAAACAACACTCGATAGAATTTCAAAATTTAAAAAAGTCTTGCCTCCTTTGGCAACTGCGATACAGGTATCATCACAAGATGTTTCAATCGCTAAAATTCTCATAAACTAATAATAACTTATTTTGCGTTCTTGCACCAAATTTTCTTGCAGTTTTTTAGATCCCTGTTATAATAATTAAGACTCCCAGGCAAACTAAATAAATTTTAAAAATTAAAAAATAAAAATTAAGAATTACCCTGCCCCCATAGCTCAAGAGGATAGAGCGTGGCCTTGCGGAGGCCAAGATCTCCGTTCGAGTCGGAGTGGGGGCACATAGCACAACTTAGCGAGCGAAAGCGAGCTTAGTTGTGCTTGTGCCCTGAG
>CAZTTZ010000041.1:0-1682 GCA_964616065.1 uncultured Candidatus Saccharibacteria bacterium
ATACTTTTTTCTTTTTGGATAAGTTTTGAAACTCGAACTAAAATTTCAACAAGCTGATTTATATTAACAGGTTTCTTTGTCCGATACCCTTTTAAAATTTGATACCCCCTTATCTCTCCTATCATTTTTTTGGCTTCTTTTTTTGATATTGGAGCTATTCTGAAAGATACATCTTTAAAAAGTTCTACAAAAATACCCCCTAACCCAAACATTACTATACCTCCAAAAACCGAATCTCTCTTTGCTCCAATAATAACTTCTTCTCCTTTTATATAAGGCTGAACAACAATATCACTTTTGTATTTTGTGGCCACCTTTTTAATTTTTTGCCAGGCTTTAGTAAGTTCTTTCTTGTTTTGGATATTTGTTATTACTCCGCCAATATCTGTTTTATGAAGAATTTCTGCACTATCTAACTTCAAAACTAAAGGAAAACCCCATTTATTACCAATATTTAAAACTTCTTCCAATTTTTTTATTTTCCGAGTTTTTATTATCGGGATTTTGTATGTTTTTAGTAGCTTTGTGGCTTCTTCAAATCTCAGGATCATATTTTTCCATTATATCATATTTTCTTTTGATAGTCTGTTATAAAAAAGCCCGGCTAGTCCGGGCTTTTTCTCTAACATATTATTAGTGATCATCGAATCTTTTTGCCTACATATTCTGCAAATTCAGCTAGTCTTGCGGCATAGGCCCATTCATTATCATACCAAGCCAAGACTTTAACAAGGTTACCATTTACTTTTGTTGATAAAGCATCAACAATAGCAGAAAAAGTATTTCCTTTATAATCAGAAGAAACCAGCGGAGCGTCCTCAATACCCAAAATTCCTTTAAAATTCTTTTGCAAAGATGCTTTTTTAAAAGCAAAATTGACCTCCTCCACAGTTGTTTTCTTCTTAACAATACAGGTTAAATCTAAGATAGAAACTACAGAAGTTGGTACCCTAATTGCCATACCGTCTAACTTCCCTTTCAGCTCAGGAATTACCTTTCCAATTGCCTTTGCCGCCCCTGTGGTTGTAGGTATTATATTTTGAGCTGCAGACCGCGCCCTTCTTAAATCTTTATGAACCAAGTCCAATATCCTTTGGTCGTTTGTATAACTATGTACGGTGGTCATAAAGCCCCTGAGAATACCAAACTTATCATTTAACACTTTTGCAACTGGTGCTAAACAATTTGTGGTACAAGAACCCATATCAACTATTTTATGCTTTTTGGGATTAAATTTAGCCTCATTAACTCCTAGTACAAAAGATGGAATAATGTCATCTTTTGCAGGGGCTGAGATAATAACCTGCTTTGCTCCAGCCTTTAGATGTTTTTCTGCCCCATCAAGATGCCTAAAAACTCCGGTACATTCTAAAACAACATCTATTTTTAATTTTTTCCAAGGTAGTTTTTCAGGATCAGGTTCAGAAAGCATTAACACTTTCTCTCCTTTAGAAGTTCCATCAACCAATAGTTCTTCTTTTCTAACTTTAACAGTCTTTTCATAAATCCCGTAATTTGAATCATATCGCAAAAGATGGGCTAAAACCTCAGGCTTGGCCAAATCATTAATAGCCACCACATCTATGTTGGGGTGATTTTTAACGATATGACGGAAAGTTAATCTTCCAATCCGCCCAAAGCCATTTATTGCAACTTTGATCATACAGCTAAATTAATTATCA
>CAZTTZ010000041.1:1782-4884 GCA_964616065.1 uncultured Candidatus Saccharibacteria bacterium
TGATCATTGATTTAGATTTAGAAGCTTATCAATTTTTTCTTTGTCAAAACCAACCACAATCTCTCCATCTATATCAATTACCGGAACTGCCATCGCCCCAGTCTTTTTGACAAGTTCCTGTAAAGCTTCCTGGTTTTGGGATACATCTATATCCTCAAATTCTATGTTTTTCTCTTTTAAATACTCCTTTAGAAGATAGCAATATGGACAGGCTGGTGTAGAATAAATCTTTATTTTAGGCATAGAGTACCTCTTATTAATCATCAATTATTTACAGATCCCTTCATTGCTCTGGCTATCATTTGAGGAAATTATTGTTTTACATTCCTTTGGAGGATTTTTGAATGCAGAGCAAATTGCCTTTTTAAAATCTTCTGAAGAACGATTTCCGGTATAAATTATACCATTAATGACCAAAGTTGGAGAAGCCGAAATTGTTGTTTCTGCTTGTCCATATGACTTGGGATCCTGCACAGGATAAGTTTTGCTGGTTTGAGCCATTTCATTTTCTAATAAAGAAACCGCTTCATTTTGTTGGCATTCTTTGATTTTGTCTACATTGATACCCAGGCTTGTAGCTATTCCTTCCCATTTTTCATCAACATTGTTGGATGTTGCATCTTTATTAATAGCTTTTACAAAACTCCAAAATTTATCTTTCTGATATTTCCAGACACATAATTCTCTTACATCTTGGTTTAGTTCTCCAATTCCATGCATTGAGCAATATTTATTATCTTTATCTAAACAATAATCTGGGTAGCCAGAGGCATAATTACTATAAATAATGTAATGTAATTCAATATCTGCTTTGTCCTTCAATAAATCTACAACAGGCATTAACATTTCCTCAGCCTGGTTTCCAAAAGGACAAAAAGACATTACAAATAATTTTACATCTGGTTTTTCGGTTTTTGGAAATTCTTTTGGTTCAGGTGGCACTAGATCAATTGCTTCTGGAAACAACAATTTACCATTTTTGGTAACGTAAGAAGTATATTCTCTATCTCCAATTTTAAGTTGTAGTCTATAAAGCCCATTTTCATCGCTAACACTAAGCAACTGGGCTTTTGTGTCTCCTTTCAAAAAATTCTCATTAATATAATTAATTGCCTGGTTTGCTGCTTCTTCTTTAGATAATAGACCTTGTTGTTGAGTGGGGATTGGTTTAAACACGAATAATAAAATAAGGGCTAAGATAACTATAGCCTCTAAAATAATTACTCCTACAGCAGGTGTGATTTTTGCCATAAAATTGAAAATTAGTTAATTATATTTGTTATGCTTGTATACTACCCTAATTTTTTTAAAAATGCAACTAAATTGAGAGCCGGCAGTTTTCCTAATTTGCCATTTTTACAGGAATTTTCAGAGAATTTTTTCACTCGATCTTTCCCTGTCCCAAATATTAAAATAGGTACCGGATTGCTGATATGATGTTTCTTTAATGAGGAAGTAGAATGGTCTGCGGAGACGGCCAAAATAAATGCTTCTTTGTGAATTTTTCCATTTGAGAATAGCCCCACAATATTTTTATCTATTTTTTCAATAAACTTCATTTTCTCTATAAATTTCCCATCTTCTGCTAAATTATCTGTCGCTTTGATATGCAAGAACACAAAATCATATTTTCTTAATGCGTTTTTAGCAGCAGTAAACTTTCCTTTTAAATTCGTGTTGGGCTTGCCATTTGCTCCTTTCACTTTAATTAAATCCATCCCTAACGCTTTTCCTACCCCCTTATAAAGAGTTCCTCCGGCAATACAGCAGGCTTTAAGACCGAATTTTTCTTTAAATGTTGGTGTTTTTCTTAAACTTCCCGCTCCTCTTACAAGCAAATAATTAGCTGGCAAAAATCCTTTCCTCTTTCTTTTTTTATTTAAAGGATGACTCTCTAAAATTTGATGAGATTGTTCCAAAAACTGATTAAGAATTTTCGCTGTAAATTTTGCCTCTTTTGTGTTATCTTTAGGTTTAATTTTTTTTACCCTTACTCCAACTTTATGAGGATCGCCATCTGTAATATTAGAAGAAAGTTTTTTTGAGGAGCGAATTCTTAAAACCGCTCTGTGTCCAAAAGCCTTTTTAAGATAAAAATCAGCTTCTTCTATCTCTATTTTATTTAACGCATCAATTAACTCTTTGGTTTTCTCTATTCTACCGGCTCTTCTGTCAGTTATTTTTAAATTTTTATCAACAGTTGCAAAGTTAACTCTTAAAGCCACATCACCTTCTTTTAATTTAACTCCTGCTCCAAGAGCCTCATATACTCCCCTTCCAAGATAATATTTTTTGGGATCAAATGAAAAAAGCGCCACATGTGCTACATCAGATGTTGGGTATTCCTGCCACCTAAATTTAAAAGGAATCATTAAGCCACATATTCCCTCTTTTGCTAAAGAATCAAAATTCGGCGTTTTTGCCGCCTCCAAAGGAGTCTTTCCCCCAAGTTGAGGAATAGGTTCATCTGATAAGCCATCAATGATAACTAGTATGATTTTTTTCATAAGCTAAATAGTCAATAGCCAATCAGTCAATAGTTTTCTTCTATTTCATTTTCAATTTCCAACAACCTATTATATTTCGCCACTCTCTCTCCGCGCGCAGGCGCTCCCGCTTTGATAAAATCTGCTCCAATTCCAACCGCAAAATCTGAAATAAAATCATCATTTGTTTCTCCTGACCGATGAGAGACAATAATTTTCCACCCAAATGATTTTGCAAGTCTTGCCGCCTCAATTGCTTCTGAAACTGTGCCAATTTGATTAATTTTTATAATCGCCCCATTACACAATTCTTTTTCCTTTGCCATTTTTATCCTTTCTGGATTTGTCACCAATAAATCATCTCCAATTATCAGAAATTTTGAATTTTGAATTTTGAATTTTGAATTTAGTAAACTCCATCCTTCAAAATCCTCTTCAGCAAATGGATCTTCAAGCCCTACAATTGGATATTTCTTAATTATTTCTTCATAAAAGGATAAAAGCCCTTCTCTTGTAAATGTTGCCCTCTCAAGATAGTACTCCTCATCTTTATAAAAATGGGTTGCGGCACAATCTAAAATAATTTTGGTATCTTGGTCAATAACCTCTTTTAGAA
>CAZTTZ010000042.1:0-4823 GCA_964616065.1 uncultured Candidatus Saccharibacteria bacterium
ACTTCTTTTATCATGTCTTTTGTAAGGCCGTTCTCTCCAACATCAGCATGAATATATCTAAACTCATAGTTCAATTCTGGTGTCTGTTTTTTCACTTGCGCCTCAATATGGCCTTTCAAGCCTAAAGCTAACTGGCAGGAAAGGTAGACTTCCTCCAAAATTCTTTGATGAAGGTTATAGAATCTCTTTTTGTGATATTTAATCTTTTTTAGGAAAAATCTCCCCCCGGCTTTCTTTCTTAGAATTACAATAGCCACTGGAAAATATGGATCTTCTCCTGAAGAAGAATCACAACCAACAACTATTTCATATTCTTTCTCAGGATCTTCTTTCATAAAAGAAAAAATCTCCTCAATCACTTTATTGAAATTGAGGTATCCTTTTGTTGGATTATAAAATTTTCCTTTAAAAATGGTCTCTTGCATAACTTTCTGGCATTCTACCAAAAAACAAATAAAATTTCAATAAAAAGAAAAGATTATTTTGAGAAACTCTTCTGCCCTCAAGGAACTATTTCCAATTAACAATCCATCTATCCTTGCCTCTTCTACATATTTTTTTGCATTATTAGCATTTACACTTCCTCCATAAAGAATAGTAATTTTATCTGTTTTCTTTAAACCAAAAAGGGTTGAAAAGGTTTTTCTAATAAAAATTGAGATGGTTAAAACACTTTCTGGAGGGCAAGGTCTGTTTGTGCCAATAGCCCATATAGGCTCATAGGCAATTATCACTTTATGTAGATATTTTTTTGCCACCTTCTTCAGCCCTTCTTGAATCTGGTTCTTTATTCTCTCAAATGTTTGTTTCCCCTCTCTTTCCTCCTTGTTTTCTCCAATACATAAAATGGGGGTAAGGTTTTCTTTCAGGAGAATATGTATCTTTTTATTAATAATCTCATTTTTTTCCCCCAAGACTCTTTTTTCACTATGTCCAACAATCACATATTTACACCCTAAATCTTTTAACATCTTAGGAGAAACCTGTCCTGTAAAAGCACCTTTGTTTTCAAAAAAAGCATCTTGTGCCCCTAAAATAATTTTATGATTCCGATTAAGCTGAGCCAAAGGAAATAAATAAACAAAAGGAGGGCAGATAACTGTCTCTATTTTTCTTTTTTTCTGTATTTTTTTATTAATCGATAAAAAAAGGCTTTTTGCCTCAGAAAGAGAGGTGGGGTTACATTTCCAATTGCCTATTACAAAAATTTTCTTCATGTTTTAATCTTCCTTAAATACTGGGCGGCTTTTTCTGGCTCAATGGTTGAGATCTCCATACCTGCGGAAAATTCAAATCCTGCAGGAATTGAAGTTTTGGGTAAAATTGTCCAATGCCAGTGATAGTAAGAATAATCTTTCCCGTCACAAGGAGAGGTATGTAGATAAAAATTATAGGCAGGATCACCCAACCCTTTAAAAAGTTTTCCTAAAACTACTTTGAAGGCTTCTGCTAAGTACCACTTTTCTTTTTCTGTTATTTTTTCAAAATAGGGCTTATGTTTTCTTGGAGAAATTATTACTTCAAATGCAACTTTGGAAGCAAACGGGCAAACAGCTATAAATTCTTTATTTATAAAAACGATCCTTTCTTCTGTTTTTTCCTCCCATTTATTCATTTCACAATAAATACATTTTTTATGCTTTCTGTAAAATCTTTTGGCAGAATTTAAGGCTCTTTGAAGATCTCTATCAATGAGAGGTGTGGTAGCAATCTGAGAATGAGGATGAAAAATTGAAGCCCCTGCTTCCTGTCCATGATTATGGAAAATGAAAATGTGATTTACAAACTTTTTTTGCTTGAGAGCCAAATATCTTAAATGATAAGCATCTAAAACCTCCTTTATCTTATCAACAGAAAATTGAGCTAATTGCTTTATATGATCTTTTGTAACAACTACCTCATGAAATCCGGCTGCAGGAAGTTTCTGAAAAAAAGGCCCTTCTTTTTCGGCTTCTACTTTTTCATAGGGCACAAAAGCTGGATATTTGTTAGGTATTACTACCAGGCTCCAATTTTTTGGAATATCTTTGCCTTTATATATTTTTCCATTAACCATTACTAAGGTCGGAGGAAGTTGTGAACCAATTTGACAAAAAGGACATTCCTTTTTTGAAACAACAACTTTTTTTCTTTTCTCTTTTTTAAATTGTTCTGGCCGTTTGGCACGGCCAGTGGCAATAATTACCCAGTCTTTTGAGGCTATATCATACCTCAGTTCTGTAGGAAATTTAACCTCTTTTTTCTTTTTTGCCATAATATCCTTTTAATTGATACCATCTTATTTTAAACAAGTCTAACCCCATCTTGATGGCGGATTTTAATTTTACTTTACTCTCGGGGTCGTTTCTCCATAAAACAGGGATCTCTTTAATTTTAAAGCCATGCATTTTAGCAAGTAATAAAATTTCTACATCGAATGCAAACCTCTCAATTCTAAGTTTTGGGAAAATTGTTTCAACCACTTCTTTTTTAAAACATTTAAACCCACATTGGGTATCTTTTAAATGCCAGAGATCGCAAATTATCATTCTTACATATTTAAAAAATTCTCCTACTAATCTTCTATAGAAAGGCTGAGGTGGGTCTAAAATTGCTCCCTTAACATCTCTGGAACCAATAACTATATCGTATCCTTTCTCAAACCATGGCCACATTTTTTCTACTTGATCAATAGTTGTAGAATTATCTGCATCCATAAATAACCTATAATCTCCTTGGGCATTTAACATACCTTCTTTCACAGTGTATCCTTTTCCTCTATTCTTTTTTCGATCAATCAATTTTAAATTTGTAATCTGCAGTTTTAATTCCTCAACAACTTGCGCAGTTTTGTCCTTTGAGCCGTCACTTACGACAATAATCTCATATTCATAGCCTTGTTGTTTTAAATACTCATAAATTGACTGAAGTGTCTTGGGTAAGCGTTTTTCTTCATTATAAGCAGGAATAATAACAGAGAGTTTCATGTTTTCATTTAATTTATTTGTTAATTATACCACTAAATTTAAAAAAAAGAAAAGGGGGTCTCAGCCCCCTCTGAAAACGAATCTATCACTTAAAGCCCCGAAAACATCTCCTTTACCTTTCTGAGTTTTTCCCTTTTAATCAAGTCCTTCAGGTCCTCCTCTAATAATTTCTCCGGAACAATATAAGAAGTCACAACTAATTCATCGCCATCAAGTTTTAGGTAAAAGAATTCGTTCTGCTTGAAATGATAGGCGTAATAAAACCTTTTTTCTTTTATTTTCCCCAAAGGTATTCTCACTATCCCAAGCCTTACTACAAACTCAGGAGGAATAAGATATGCTTCTCGGACTTTTTTCTCAAGTATTCTCTCAAGGTATCTTCTTTTCACATGCGTCGTGAGAACAAGTTTCATAACCACCTCCTTTTAGTTTAAAAAGGGCAAATAAGGAATGGAGGGAGGTTGTTTGTTAAGCAAGAGACCAAAATACTCTTTGGCCTCTTTTGCTACCCCTTAAATCAAGCCGGTTTTCTAAGCTCATCATTCCGGGCGCAGGCGGCTGCAATAAGGGCTTTTGCCCTTCTATCTTCATTTGCTGGGATAAAGTTGATCTGGGAGCTAAAAGAGCGGTAGTATGACACATTGGGTCTACTAGTCGTCATCATCAACAGCCCCTTGTCCACCGCTTTCCGGAGTATCGAGTCAATCTCTTCTTCAGTCTTTACTTCACGTAGAGATGAAATCCAAAAGGCAACGTATCCCGTGGCACTTACCTCAAATGGAAAAGAAGAGTTCAAAAGCTCCAGGAAAGCCTCTTGATACTCCTTAGGAAGCCTTTGTACCTGTTCCCCGAATGAGCGCATAAAAGAACGCACCGCTTTCCTTAACTTAAGGGTCTTTTCATACTCCTGCATCAGTGTCTCGAGACTCTCTTCAAGTCCCTGCAGGCCCTCCTTAAGAACCTGAAGGTTCTTTGTAAAGTCTTGGAGAGCCTCTTGGACATTATTATTCATAGTGTCACCTCCTCATTCTCCCTCCATTCCTCTGCTGATTCTACATTACTTTAATAAAATTGTCAAACTTTTCCGCAAACACCTCCCCGTCCCCCATTTTCTACGATCGTGAAAAACAGGAGACAATTAGTGGAGTTTTGTAAGGACTTTCCTTCCCTTTTTTGTAATTACCACCATATGTTCAAAATGAGCCGAAAGGGAGCCATCGGCGGTTGCATATCCAAATCCATCAGGCGCTTTTTTGATTCTCCCGCCTCCCATGGCTACCATCGGTTCAATACAAAAAACCATACCTTCTTTGAGTTTAGCTCCTGTGTGTCGCTTGCCATAATTTAAAATTTGTGGTTCTTCATGAAGTTCTCTACCAATGCCATGCCCACAGAGTTCTTTAATAACATAAAAACCTCTTTTTTCTACATATCTTTGGATAGTATTACCTATATCTCCTATAGTATTACCAGGTCGAGCTTTTTTGATTGCACGCTTTAGTGCTTTTTTTGTCACTCGAATTAGCCTTTGGGCCTCCTCTGAGATTTTGCCTACCGGCAAAGTAACTGCCATATCTGCATAATAACCTTTATATTTGATGCCTAAATCCAGAGAAAGAATGTCTCCCTCTTTAAGTTGATACTCTGATGGAATTCCATGAACAATGATATCATTTACAGAGGTGCAAATTGAAGCCGGATACCCTTCATATCCCAAAAAAGCAGGCTTTACCTTGTATTCTCTCATTAGTTCCCTTGCTTTTATTTCCAGATCTTTTGTCCTAATTCCGGGCTTAACTTCTTTTTTTAATTCATCTAAAATTTTAGCCAGGATCTTTCCAGCCCTGGCCATAATTT
>CAZTTZ010000043.1:0-1410 GCA_964616065.1 uncultured Candidatus Saccharibacteria bacterium
AATCACTGCAAATTTTCGCGAATGGCGTCATATTTTTGAATTAAGATGCGCCCCCGAGGCTCACTGGGAAATTCGCCTTTTGATGGTTCAGGTGCTCAAAGGAGTTCAAGAAGGAATACCCGTTATTTTTGATGACTTTGAAATTGCTGAAGATGAAAGCTACGCGGTCCGGAAGGAGGGCTCCTCTTGAGAGGAGCCCTTATTTTTTATTCAATTTTGAGATATACTTAAAATATGCAAGTGGTAATTCTTGCTGCAGGCAATGGAACGAGGCTTCAGCCTTTAACCTGTACGCGTCCAAAACCTCTTATAAAAATTTTTGATAAGTCAATCCTTGAACATAATTTGGAACAATTGAAAGGAATAGCAAAAGAGGTAATTTTAGTTATAGGTTATAAGGGTGAGCTGATTCAGGAAAAAATAGGAAAAAACTATAAAGGAATTAGAATTAAATATGTTTGGCAAAAGAAACCTCAGGGAACAGGTGATGCAGCAAAATATGCCCTACCTTATTTGAAAGATAGATTCCTTCTTTTAAATGGAGATGATTTTTATTTTAAAGAAGATTTGAAAAAGTTAATAAAAAAATTCCCAGCAATATTGGCAAAAAAAGAAGATCCAGCAAACTTTGGGGCAATAATTGTCAAAGAAGGCAAAAAAGTAAAAGAGATTGTTGAGAAACCAGAGAAGAAAATTTCTGATCTTGCTAATATTGGCGTCTATTATCTTCCAAAAGAAATTTTCAGATATAAAATTAAGAAGTCAAAGAGAGGGGAGTATGAATTTCCCGATTATATAAATCAATTTGCAAAAAAGCATTCTTTATATTTTGTTGAGGCGAAAAATTGGATACCTGTTTCTTTTTCTTGGAATCTTTTAGATGCTTTTGAGTTCTTTTTACAAAAAAGCAAAGCCAAAAATGAAGGAGTAATTGAAAAAAGGACGACTATTAAAAGAAAATTAATCTTGGGAAAAGGAAGTGTTATCAGGGCGGGAACATATATTATAGGTCCGGTTTTTATCGGTAAAAACTGCACAATTGGTCCCAATTGTTTTATTAGGGGCAATACAATAATAGGAGATAATTGTCGTATCGGGCAGGCAGTAGAAATTAAAAATTCAATTATTTATGAAAATACAAACATTGCTCACTTATCTTATGTGGGGGATTCAATTATTGATAAAAATTGTAATCTGGGCGCCGGAACAATCATTGCGAATTTAAGACATGATAATGCTTCAATAAAAACAATGATAAATGAAAAATTAATAGACACAAAAAGAAAAAAATTTGGCACCGTTTTTGGGGAAGGGGTTAAAACAGGAATCGGAACCCTGATATATCCGGGACGAAAAATTTGGCCCTATAAAACTACTCTCCCCGGAGAAAAAGTAATTAAAGACATTAAA
>CAZTTZ010000043.1:1510-4566 GCA_964616065.1 uncultured Candidatus Saccharibacteria bacterium
AGATTTGACTTTTGAGATTTTTATCATGCCTTATCACTTCTCACCAGAAATTTTGTTTCAGTATTTTCTGAAGCGTGAATCCACGCAATTTTTTGTGAGCATTGCTATTCGATATTTAGCCTTAGGGATGATCGGCATCTATGAGCCGATTTTTATTTATCTATTTTTCCGGAAATCTCTTTGCCCAACCCTACTTTTTTGGGCAGCAATTTATGGATTATTTGGAATTTTGGTAGTTTTTGGAGGAAAGATAATGGCAAAGATTGGTTTAAAACACACAATGCTTATCTCTCATTTTTTCTTTTTTGGCTATTACCTTTGTTTATTTTTTCTTTATCAAAATAGTTACCTGTTAATCCCTGCAATTTTTCTCCGGGCTATAGGTATGACACTTTTTTGGCCCGCTTTTCATACCGATTTTGTTAGGTTTTCTGAAAGAGATAAAAGAGCAGTTGAAGTAGGAAAACTGAGCGGGATCTCATTTACAGCAAATATTATTAGTCCAACAATTGGGGGTTTAATTTTAGCCAACTTTGGATATCTTGTCCTATTTATTGTAGTTTTGGTTACTCTTTTTGCATCTACTTTCCCGCTTTTTCTTTCAAAAGAACGCCATGAAATTTATACCGATTCTTATTTCAGAGCCTGGCAGAGAATTAAAAAGAACAAATCTCTTTCTTTGGGGTTAGCCTCACTGGGAATTGAAAGTGTAAGTATAATGATTTTCTGGCCGATATTTATGTTCGTCTTAGAAATTAACTTTGAGAAAATGGGGGCAATTACAACCATAGGGTTGGCTATTGCTGCTTTGTATGCCATTTATATGGGGAGAGTGACTCAAAAACAGGACAAGAAAAAGCTTCTTCGAATGGGTTCGATTCTGCTCTCTTTGGTCTGGATTATCAAATATTTTGTCAAAGATGCCTTTGGAGCTTTTCTGACACACAATTTTTATCGCATCGCGAAAACTTCAGCATTTGTTCCTTTTAGAACAACCATTTACGAAAAAGCAGCCTTGAAAAAAGCAGAGGCAGATGAATTTTTAATTTACCGAGAAATAGTTTTTAATCTCTCAAAATTAGCCTTCCTTCTGTTTTTGGCAGGAATATTTTACTTCTTTCCCAAACCACAGATAGGATTTATTTTTGCTGCCGTTGCTTCCTTAGGTCTTGTTTTTGTGGCTCAAAATAAATTACCTTCTTTTAAATTTCTAAAAAAATGAACCTCGATTTTCTAATTTTTCAATCTTTCAACAGGGTAGCAGGCAAAATGCCCTTTTTAGATAGTTTGGCAATCTTTTTTGCTCAATATGCTGGTTATCTAATTTTGTTGATCCTTTTTATATTGTTGTTGAGAAACTTCAAAAAGTATAAAAAGCTAACAATTCTTTCATTGTCCGCAGCGTTTATCTCAAGATTTGTTGTAGTAGAATTAATTCGCTATCTTTATTTCCGCCCACGACCATTTGTTGTTGGCTCTGTTAATCTTTTAATACCCCATAACCCAACCGCCTCTTTTCCATCAGGTCATGCTTCTTTTTATTTTGCTTTATCTTCGGTAATTTACTTTTTTAATAAAAAATTAGGAATTCTTTTCTTTATCATAAGCGCCTTAATAGGTGTCTCTAGAATTTATTGCGGCCTCCATTGGCCTTTGGATATTTTAGTGGGAGCAATGGTTGGAGTTCTTGTAGGATGGCTTTTTGTGAGATTATTAAAGAAATAAATACACAGATAGATCAACTTTTATACCAAGGGAGGGAATCAATTTCTATCTATTTAGAAAAGAGATGATTTATAAACCGCTCAGCAATTTTACGCTTATGAATTAAATAAAGAATACTTTTATTAATGCCATTCATAATACAATTGCAATTCATAAGAGAAGTTTAGTTGAACCTGTTCTTTTGGTAGCAGAATGAAGTAAGGTTAAGGCAAGCGCTGAGGGTGTGTAGAGATTAAAGATGAATCGATAAATCCTTTAGCCATAATATTTGCCTGTACATTGATATTTGTCTGTGGATTTCTGCGATGAAGAAGAAAACATAAATATAAATCGGATTAGTAAATATACCCATTATTATCCCAATGAAAAGAGCTTGTCTCCTGGTAAGTTGAAAGAATTTTCTCGAAAGCCAGTAATTATAAACCACTAATCCCAAGAAAGTAATAAGATCAGAACTCCAAAAAATAAAACCCTTTATCAGCTCTGTATTCGGATAAAAGAGATCTTTGGGTGCGCTTAGATATAATCCACCAACAAAGATTAAATCAATTAAAGCGCCACCGATTGTAACAAAGAAAATATATTTTAAAAACTTCCAAGATCTAATTACTCTTCTTTGCTTTAGAATAAGATATCCAATGCTGAGAATAAAAGTATTTACAATAAAATTTATACAAAAAGCTTTAAAGAAGCTAAACCATGTGAGTGTTAATATCGGCTCTGGTTCAGGTTCGGGCCGGGGAGGCAAAACTCCGGGAGGAACGACATCTTCTATCGACAGTTCAGCAAGTACTAGGGATGGGGTAAATGCTAAAAATAATATAAATAAGACGAGGAGTTTATTTTTTATCATAATTAATATGGAGATATAGAATCGTATTAGTTTGGGAATAGACACAACTTTTTGGATAATAATTGTAACGAAAGTTTGTTTCCAATATCCATTGCTATGGGAGCATTAATCTTTTTAATATGATTTGGGTGTTGGCATAAAAAAATCTAATTCTGAACACTTAACAGGCAGGAGGAAAAAGTTTGAACTCTGTTATTCTCTTGAAAATAGTCTATAGATCTTTCGACAATTTTGTGCTTACGGAGCAAACAGAGAATGTTCGTATTATAATACACCTATTATTAGGTTTTTTGCTTATTATTAGGTTTTTTGCTTAACCGTGAGTTTTGTGGGGATGGAGGGATTTGAACCCTCACGGGCTTTTAGCCCAGCGGTTTTTGAGACCGCCCTGTCTTCCTGTTCCAGCACATCCCCATTTTCCAATTCCGCCACTCCGGCCTCTTTTTTATTTTATTATCTCTCCTAGAAAATTCAACCA
>CAZTTZ010000044.1:0-4536 GCA_964616065.1 uncultured Candidatus Saccharibacteria bacterium
CCCCGATTTTTTATTGAAAAGAGAAAGGAAAATGATATAATACAAGTGAAAATGAAAGAAAAACTTACAATTGAAAAAGTTTTAGAGAGAGGGGTAGTAGAGATTTTACCGGACAAAGAAACTTTTTTAAATTTAGCTAAAAAAAAGAAGCTAAAAATTTATTTTGGAATTGATCCAACAAGCCCAAATTTGCATCTGGGTCATTTTGTGCCCTTAAAGAAATTGGCTGAATTTCAACAACTTGGTCATGAAACAATTCTTTTGATTGGAGATTTTACTGCTCAAATTGGTGATCCCTCTGGCAGAGATAAAAAAAGAGAACCGCTTTCTCAAGAGCAGGTACAAAGAAATATGAAAAATTATAAGCCTCAACTTTCAAGGGTTCTAGATTTATCCAAAACCAAAATTGCTTACAACAGTAAATGGCTGGCGAAAATGGGTTTAAAGGATGTTTTAGAACTTGCCTCCCATTTTACTGTACCGAGACTTCTTGAGAGAGATATGTTTCAAGAAAGATTTCAGAGAGGAGAGGAGGTATGGGTTTCAGAGATACTTTATCCTTTACTACAAGGATATGATTCTGTAGCCTTAGATGTTGATTTAGAAATTGGAGCAACAGATCAGAAATTTAACATGCTTGTTGGGAGAAAATTACAAAAAATATATCAAAAAAGAGAAAAATTTGTTTTAACAACACCACTTCTTCTGGGCTTAGATGGGCGGAAGATGAGCAAAACATACAACAATACAGTTAATTTAACTGATTCTTCAGACGAGATGTTTGGAAAGATTATGTCTTTGAAGGATGATTTAATTTTTCAATATTTTAGGCTTTTAACAGACATCTCAGAAAAAGAGATTACAAACATGGAGAAAGGAGTAGAACAAGGGAAACTGAATCCAAGAGATGCGAAAGAGAAATTGGCTTTAGAGATAGTTACCATTTTTTGGGGAAAGGAAAAAGCCCAGCAGGCAAAAAAAGAGTTTATAAAAGTTTTTAGGGAAAAAGAAATACCAAAAAACATTCCTACCTTCTTTTCCCCAAAAACTTCCTATCCTATTTTAGACCTCCTTTTGTATCTTCATTTAGCAAAATCAAAAAGCGAGGCCAAGCGATTGATTAAACAAGGAGGTGTGAAAATTAATAAAGTTGTTGTGAAAGACCCAAAAAAAGTTGTGGAGGTAAAAGAAGGAATGGTAATCCAAGTTGGAAAAAGAAAGTTTGCAAAACTAACTTATGATGGCCAATAAGAAAATAGCTGTAATTGGAGCTGGGATTGTTGGACTTTATTTGGCAAAAAGACTTAAGGAGAAAGGGCTTAAAGTAGTTGTTTTTGAAAAGAATAAAGAAATAGGTCAGAAACCTTGCACAGGTTTAATTTCTGAAAGAATATTTGAGTTTATCCCAGAGGCTTCAAAAATTGCAAAAAGAAAGGTAAATTATTTAGTTGCTCACTTTTCAAAAAAAGATGTCAAAATACAGTTTAAACCCTGCTTGTATCTTTTTGAAAGAAAAGAACTAGATAATCTTGTGGCTATGTTAGCAAAAGAAGCTGGTGTAGAACTTCGCTTGGGAGAAAAGATAAATGGACTTCCAAAAAATTTTTTTAGAATTATTGGATGCGATGGGGCCCTTTCTACAACAAGAGAATTATTAGGATTGCCAGCCCCTTTTAGGAGATTAGGACTACAATACTTTTATAAAGAGGATTCAAATTTAGAAATAGAAATTTGGCCCAAGAAAGAAGTTTCTGGATTTATATGGAGAGTACCAAGAGAAGGTATAGTTGAATATGGAATACTTGGCAATCCAAGAAACTCCTATCAAATCTTTATTCATTTTTTAAATGAAAGAAACATTGAAATGAGAAAAGAAAATTTTAAAGCAGCCCTGGTACCCTCAGATATTGTTCTTCCAAAACACAAAAAGATTACTTTATGTGGTGATGCGGCAGGGCTGACTACTCCCTCAAGTGGAGGAGGAGTTGTCTGGGGATTAAAAGCAGCAGAGATTTTAGTAGAAGAATTTCCTGATTTTTTATCCTATAGAAAGAAAGTCTATAAATTCTTTTCAAAACGAATTCTAAAAACAAAGATAATAATGAAAACACTTTATTTCTTATCTGAGTCTTCTTTTACTCACATTTTTCCAAAAAAGGTTGAAATTGACCCTAATTTATTCTATTCTTTTTTGAGTTATAAGATTTATTTTTAGGGTGGGGTGTGCCGAATTTGGTAAGGCACCGGTCTCGAAAACCGGCTCCCTATCTTAGGGATTGTGGGTTCAAGTCCCACCCCCACCGCCAAGCAAATTTTCGCCAAAGCGAAAATTTACAGTAGTTTGTAATTTGTAGTTCGTAGTTTAGGAAAAATAAAAGAAAGTTGTTAAAAGAGAAAGAGCGAAAATTTGCTTCCAAATTATAAATTACGCACACCCATCCATATTTATACTTTTAGATTTATGACTTCTCAAACAATACAAAGACCACCTATAGTAGTAATTTTAGGCCATATTGATCATGGTAAGTCATCAATTCTTGAGGCGATAAAAGATCTAAAAATTACTCAAAAAGAGGCCGGGGGGATTACTCAACATATCGGCGCTTATCAAATTGAACATAAAGGAGAAAAAATTACTTTTTTGGACACCCCGGGACATGAGGCTTTTTGGGCAATACGATCTCGTGGAGCAAGAGTAGCCGATATTGCAATTTTGGTAGTAGCCGCAGATGAAGGAGTAAAACCTCAGACTGTTGAAGCAATAAAATGTATAAAGGAAGCAAATATTCCTATGATTGTGGCGATAAATAAAATTGATAAGCCTGAGGCAAACCCAGCGAAAGTTAAACAAGAGTTGGCAAAAGAGGGTGTCTTGGTAGAGGGATTTGGTGGGGATATACCGGTTGTAGAAACCTCGGCCAAAACAAAACAAGGCATTGATGAGTTAGTGGAAATGATTCTTTTGGTGGCTCAAATGGAAAATTTAGAAGCTGATTTACAAAAAACACCCGAAGGGGTGGTAATTGAGGCATTTTTAGATCCAAAAAGAGGACCAACGGCTACTTTAATTGTAAAAGAAGGGGTGCTAAAAGAAGGGGATATTATTGCCACAAAAAGCGTTGTAGGTAAAGCAAGAATCTTAGAAGATTTTCAGGGAAGAAGAATAAAAGAAGCCCACCCTTCTCAACCTGTAGTAGTGATTGGGTTTGAAGAGGTACCCATTGTGGGAGAAAAGTTTAGGAAATTTTCAAGCTTGGAAGAAGCAAGAGAGCAGGTAGTGAAAGAGAAGAAAGAAACAAAAAGAACGGTTATTGAGCCGGGGAAAAAGATATTGAATTTGGTTATCAAGGCTGATGTTTTAGGCTCTCTTGAAGCAATAGAAACAGTTATTGAGAGATTACCCCAATCCGAGGTTATTTTAAGAGTTCTAAAAAGCGATGTGGGCGATGTAAATGAAGATGATGTGGTTTTGGCTATAAGCGGAGAAGCAAAAATTTTGGCTTTTAGAGTAAAAAACACACCTCAAGCAGAAAGACTGGCAAGAGAAAAAGGTATAGATATCTTTCATTTTGAGATTATTTACGATTTGGCTCAAAAAATGAGGGAGCTGATTAAAGAAATTGTGGAGTCAGAGGTTGTGAGGGAAGATATAGGCGAGTTAAGAGTTTTAGTTGTTTTTAGAACAGAGCCAAACCGCCAAATTATCGGAGGTCGAGTTATTAAAGGCGAATTTATAAAAGGTGCAAAGGTAGAGATATTTAGGGAAGAAAAGAAAGTAGGTCAAGGAAAAATTCTCAACTTACAGAAAGAAAAGAAGGACATTGAGAAAGGGCAAGAAGGCGATGAAATAGGCATTTTATATGAAGGTGGCACCAAGATAAAAGAAGGCGATATTTTAAAAGCCTTTATTGAAAAAAGAAAGACAATTGAAATATAATAAATTAAAGGTCGTTGGAACAATTATTTACCCATTTTTATGGACGAACAAAAAAGCAACAAACCGGTTTATATTACAATAAGCTGGATGGATTGTTTCAAATTCTGGTTCGCAGGCTTGATTTTCCTTTTGTTCTTGGTTATTGTATCAAGTATAATGGGATGGGTCCGTTAAAATGTAAGTGATGTTTGAAAGACGAGATCGCCTCAAAGAAGTAATAAAAAAAGAACTTGCCCAAATAATAGAAAGGGAGATAGACCTGGGAAAAGATGCAATAGTTACCGTTTCCCGGGTAGATGTCTCTCCGGATTTATCCGAGGCAAAAGTTTATATCAGCGTATTACCTGATGAAAACCTTCAAGAGGCTCTTTCAATTTTAAAAAAGAAAATTGGTTTTTTGCAGAGAGCCATCAATAAATTGGTTAATATAAAAAGAACCCCGAAGCTTGTGATTGTTGAGGATAGAGGATTGAAACACGCAGCGA
Organism: uncultured Candidatus Saccharibacteria bacterium; assembly: GCA_964616065.1. GTDB lineage: Bacteria > Patescibacteriota > Minisyncoccia > Minisyncoccales > PEYH01 > JAGGTU01. Next base: position 4,423 of record CAZTTZ010000044.1, read on the forward strand.
GAATTGAAGAATTATTAGAAAAGATTAAAAAAGAAAATGGTGGCCAGGTAGCCAAGTAGCAAGGCGAGGGACTGCAAATCCCTTATACGCGGGTGCAAATCCCGCCCTGGCCTC
>CAZTTZ010000045.1:0-4456 GCA_964616065.1 uncultured Candidatus Saccharibacteria bacterium
ACAATACCTAAAAATTCATTTATTTTGTCTATTTCCTTTCTTAGAGTATTTTCTTTTTCAAGTAAATTTTGATATCTTACATTCAGCCTATTTTCCTCTAAAATTAGCTTTCTTCTTTCATCCTCAAGGTGCCAGCGTTTTTTCTCCAATTCTGCCCTTTCTTTTTCAAGCTTTTGCCTTTCCGTTTCTATCTTTTCTTTAGCAGGCCCCTGTGCAACTGCCTCCTCCTGTTTAAGATATTCTTCCTCTCTCTCAACCTTCTTTTCTGCATTTTTTGTCTCTGCTAATTCTTCCTCTGTTGCCCGGCGTTTTTTAATTACTTCATCTCTTTGTTTGGCTAAAACCTCTCTCTCTTTTTGAACCCTTTGAATCTCTTTTTCTTTTTCTCTCTTTTCTTTCCTTTTGGCAAATTTTTCAAGTTCATAATTTACCTCTTTCAATCTTTGTTTTAATTTAGCCTCTTTGGCAGCCAATTCCTGATATCTCAACTCCAATTCTTTTAATTGGTCATCTATTTTAAAGATTTCTCTTTCATAATGCCACCTTTCTTTTTCAATTTTTTCCCTTTCCATTTCCAGAATCTGTCTCTCCTTTTCTGCCTTTCTTTTCTCAATCGGAATTGTGGCGGCCCTTTCTTCTCTTTCAACCAGCTTAATGTTTTCTTCCACCTTCCTCTCGCTTTCTAAAATTGGTTTTAAAATGTTTTCTAATTTAACCCTTTCCTTTAGAAGATAGTCTTTGGTCTTGTCTAATGGTTCTCTTTCTTTGGGCAAATTTGAGAGGGCTTTTTCAATCTCTTTCTTTTTCTCTTCTAACAATCGTTTTGCCTGCTTTTCTTCTTCTACTAAACGTTTTATTTCCTCTACCTCCTCTCTTTTTTCTATTTCTTTTTCCATCATCTTCCGAATCATTTCTTCTCTCTCTTTAGCCTTTCTCCTAATTTCTTCGATAATTTTTCTTTCCTTCTCTTCCTTTTTCCTTTCCTCTTCTAATCTTTTTAGCTCTTCTTCCCTTTTTCTTTTCTCTTCCTCCAATTTCTTCTTTAAAAGTTCTTCTTCTTTTCTCCTTTCTGCTTCAAGCCGTTTTAATTCTTCCTCTTTGCGCTTTTTTTCTACTTCTTCAATTGGCTTTTTCTTCACAGGTGGAGGAGCAGGTACAGCTTCCTTGACAGGTATTTCCTCCTTAAAGGGAACTTTTTCCTTGTAGCGTTTTAATATCTCTTCAATTTCTGACTCTGTCAAAAGAGCCTCCCATTCTTCAAAAACAATACCTGCTAAATCCTTTGCCATTGTTCGAATGGCTGCTCTTGGAATTTTAGTTTGGGAGAATTCTTTTTCCATTTATTTAGATTTATGTTGAAACTTTTGTTTGTAAGAAGGAGATATCCTTTTTAAAAGTTTCAGGCGAGGTCTTCCCAGTTCGTCCACATCTATTACCTCAACAGGAATAATATCTCCTACTTTTATTACATCAGAAACTCGCCTAATTTTAAAGGGGGCAATCTGTGAAATATGCAAAAGCCCTTCTCTTTCTGGCATTACTTCTACAATTGCCCCACAGTCTAAAATTCTTTTTACTTTCCCTTGAAACCTTTCTCCTGGTTTGATTTCTCGAGTAAGATTTTCAATCCATTGGGCCGCTTTTTGCACTGCTTCTTTTGATTGGGAAGAGATAAAAATATTTCCTCCCTCCTCGATATCGATTGAAACCTCACATTTTTCAATTATCTCATTAATTACTCTGCCTCCCGGTCCAATTACTTCCCCTACTTTTTCGGGGTTTACCTTAACCCGCATTATCTTGGGCGCAAAAGGAGAAAGAGTAGGTTTTGGCCTGAAGATTATTTTTTTCATTTTTTCTATTATCTCTTTCCGTGCCCTTTTTGCTAAAAACAAAGTCTCTTCAATCATCTTTTGGGTTAAGCCATCAATCTTGACATCCATCTGTATTGCAGATATTCCATCCTCTGTGCCAGCAACTTTAAAATCCATGTCGCCAAAGTGATCCTCAGGTCCTTGAATATCGCAAAGCAGCTTATAATTTCTTCCTTTTTTAACAAGCCCAATAGCGATTCCGGCAGCATGTTTTTTAACAGGCACTCCAGCATCCATTAAAGCTAATGAAGAGCTTGATACAGAGGCCATAGAGGTAGAACCATTTGAGGAGAGAATCTCTGTGACTACTCTTATAGTGTAAGGAAAATCTTCAAAATCCGGAATTATAGGCAAAAGAGCCTTTTCTGCTAACATTCCATGGCCAATCTCTCGTCTTGAAGGTCCTCTAACTGGTTTAACTTCACCGGAGCAAAAAGGAGGAAAATTGTAATGATGCATAAATCTTTTTTTGCCTCTTACTTCCATTCCTTCAATTAGACGTTGATCACTAGGAGAGCCAAGAGTAACAGATGAAAGAGCTTTTGTTTTTCCTCTTATAAACAAACCTGATCCATGAGTTCGAGGTAAAATTCCTATTTCCATTAAAAGAGGACGAATCTCATCCAATTTTCTACCATCAGGCCTTCTTTCTGCTTCTAAAATGTTTCTATGCAAAATTTCCCTTAAGAAATCTTTTAAAAATGTACTAGCCATGCCAATTTTATCTTCTCCTAAAGTTTCGCCTATAAATTGTAAAATTTCTTCTTTTAGCCTATGCATTGCTTTTCTATTTTCAATAGATGGTTTTTGCATTAAAAGTTCTTCTAACTTTTTGCCAAATTTTTCTCTTATTATATTTTCTACATCAGGTTCTTTGATCTCTTTTAGCTCAATTTTTTTCTTTTGATGCTGGTTGGCAATATCAAGCTGAAATTCTAAAATTTTTTCAAGATCATCTTTTACATATTCTATTGCCTCCAAAATTTCTTTTTCTTTAGCTTCTTTTGCCTGGGCTTCAATCATATTTATAAGAAGCTCTTCTTTTTTTACTCCAGTTAATACTAAATCAAAATTGGCTTCGTCTCTTTCTTGATAGTCTGAATTGAGAACGAACCGCCCATTATTTTTTGTAATCCTTATAGGGGCTATAGGACCACCCCATGGAATATCTGAGATAAGTAAAGCCAATGATGCAGCCAAAAGACCGGGAATATCAGGGTCGTTCTCTTCATCAAAAGAATAACAGCTTACTATCACTTGCACCTCTCTTTTTAAGTTTTTTGGAAAAAGAGGACGAATTGCTCTATCAATTAGTCTTGCAGTTAAAATAGCCTCTTCAGATGGCCTGCCCTCTCTTCTTATGAACCTTGAGCCTAAGATCTTTCCGGCAGCGTAATATTTTTCTTCAAATTCCACTGTAAGAGGGAAAAAGTCTAGATCTTCTAAATCAGAAGAAGACATAGTAGCTGTAGCCAAAACTAAAGTATCTCCTAATTTCACAAAAACACTACCATTTGCTTGTTCAGCAAGCTCAGGTAAACTGATAGTAAATTGCTTTCCTCCAATTTCTAATTTATATTCCTCCTTCATGTTTGGCAGATTTTGTAATAAGATATTTTTTTGGATTTTTACTTAGATCAATAAATTCATCGGCCACCTCTTTTAATTTAGAAGAGGTAGATTTTCCAAAGGCTATTACCTCAATTCTTTTACCTTGATTTTTAAGATACTCAACCAGAGGAACAAAATCACCGTCTCCAGAACAGAGGACGATTACATCTACATTTGGAGCGACTCTTATTGCATCAATGACAATTCCCACATCCCAATCAGCCTTTTTTAGTCCTCCGTAATATTCCTGAAGAGGCCTAATTCTTGTCTCAATCCCTAGTTTTGTTAAAGCATCAAAAAAGGGCTTTTCTTCCCCTGTTTTTGTCTGAACCACATAGGCAAAAGCCCTTATTAGTTTTCTATGAGAGACAGCCAACTTAAGAACTTCTCCGAAATTAGCTTTTGAGGAATATAAGTTTTTAGCAGTCCAGTATAAGTTTTGAGTGTCAATAAAAATAGCTACCCTTTGATCTTTATGTTTGCAGTCTGCCATTTAATATAAATTAAAACAAATTAATTTATCTCTTTTTAAGGCCCAATTTTTTTACCAGAGCATTATACCTTCTTACACTTTCTTCCTTTAAGAATCTTAAAAGTTTCCGTCTTTTGACAACCATTTTCAAAAGACCTCTCTTTGAATGAAGGTCTTTGGGGTGTTTCTTTAGATGGCTCAATAATCTTTTTATTTCTTCAGTTAAAAGAGCCACCTGCACTTCAGGGGAACCTGTGTCTTTGTTGTGAATTTTGTATTTTTTAATAATCTTTTCTTTTTCCTCAGGTGTAAGCATACTTTTTTATTTTATCTTAAAAATAAAAAAACATCAAACAAATTCCCTCTCTGGATTTTATATAAGAGCGAGTAAATTCGCTTTTGCTCATTAACTCGCTCTAATATGCCCCCACCAGGACTCGAACCTGGAACCTGACGCTTAAGAGGCGCCTGCTCTGCCAATTGAGCTATGGGGGCTTTA
>CAZTTZ010000046.1:0-4295 GCA_964616065.1 uncultured Candidatus Saccharibacteria bacterium
CTGGGTTCAGACCGTCGTGAGACAGGTCGGTCCCTATCTGCCGCAGGCGCTGGAGGCTTGAGGGGAGTCGGCGATAGTACGAGAGGACCTCGCTGAACCAGCCTCTGGTGTACCAGCTGTCCCGCCAGGGGCACCGCTGGGTAGCTAAGCTGGGACGGGATAACCGCTGAAGGCATCTAAGCGGGAAGCCCACCCCAAGATAAGGCCTCCTTTGGCTCCGGCAAGATGAGCCGGTTGATAGGCCCCAGGTGTAAGCCCGGTAACGGGTTGAGCCAAGGGGTACTAATAAGCCATATAATCCCGGCTCTCATCTTAGGTTTCCTTAAAAAAAATTGTAGATACTATTAAGGGGACTATACTGCCGTTGTTCCACCCGTTCCCATCCCGAACACGGAAGTGAAAGACGGCAAGGCCGATGGTAGCCCTTTTGGGTGAGAGTAGGTAGTCCCCTTAATAGTGCCTATAATTTCAATTCTCAAAGGCCTTTTAAAATCAGGCCTTTTTGTTTTATAATAAAAAACTATGGAGACTAAATTGAGAATAAAACGAAAAAGTAAAAAAAAGACCACTTGGGTTATAATCTTCTTGCTGATTTTTATATTAATATTCTTTCTAGGGGATATTTTTCGCTCATCTTTTTTTCAACACACAGGTGGCCTACAGGTAAGACTTTTTGAAAGTGGAAAAAGAGCGATTCAAGCTTTGTTTAATACATTTTCAGATAAAACATTAAGAGAAGAAAATAAAAAACTAAAAGAGGAAAATCGTCAGTTACTCTCTCAATTGCTAGAACTTAAGAATTTGCAACAAGAAAATAAAGAGCTAAGAGAAGCTTTACATTTAAAAATAGGAAGAGATTTTCAAATCATCGAAGCAAAGATTATAGCTAGATCTACAGATAACCACACTTTTGTTATTAATAAAGGAAAAGAGGATGGTATTACTCCTGGGATGGCAGTAATTACACCTCAAAAGATTTTTGTTGGTAAGATTAAGCAAGTTTTTAAGAGAGATTCGTATGTGGAATTAATTACTTCTTCTTCGCAAAAAATTAGTGTTTTTATTGGTAAGGAAAATTTATTAGGAATTGTGCAGGGAAAAGGGAATTTTACTTTAGTTTCTGAGAATATCCCTAAAGAAAAAAAGATAGAGATAAACGATATAGTTGTGACCGCAAACCTCCAACAAGAGATACCATCGGGTTTGTTGGTGGGCAAAGTTGTTGAGGTTAATAAAACAGATCTTAGCCCATTTCAAGTTTTAAAAATAGAGCCCCTTTTTGATCTCTCAAACATCAATCTATTATTTATTGTTACTGATTTCTAAGATGGTCAAGCAGGTCATCTTATTTCTTTTGTTTCCTTTTTTATCAGTTTTGCAGAATACTTTTTTTGTACACTTTGGAAAAACAACAGGCGTCCCAAATTTTGTTTTGGTGTTTTTTATTGTAATTCTGTTTTTTGATAAAAGAATTTCTAAATCGTATTTTCTGTATCCCATGGCTTTCTTTGCTGGTTTATCGCTGGATTTGTATTCCCCTCTTTTTTTTGGTGTTTATACATTACTTTTTATTGTACTGGCAGAGGTTTTAAAAAGAATTTCTGTTTTAATTGCAAAGAAGAATTTTATAACCTTTGCTTTTTCTCTTATAGTAAATATTTTTTTGTTTGAACTTTCAGAAAGTTTTATTTTTTCAATCTTTGCTGAACAATATGTCCCCTTTGAACTTTCTAGGTTTATCTATAATTGTCTTTTAGGTTTTTTATTTTATCTTTGCTATGTCTTTATTCAAAAAACAGTTTCGAATAAGAAAAAAAGAAGATGAAATTGAGCCCCAAGAGGTTTTCCTAGATGCCTTAGTGAAAAAAAGCAAAGAACCTCTGGCTCAATTTGAGGTGCCTTTACAAAGTCGAGGGCCTATAATATTAGGGTTACTTGCCCTTTTTGTTTTTCTTTTGATTTTTATTCGGCTTTTGGAACTTCAAATTTTTTCTCATCAGGAGTTTCAAGCATTAGCCACCAAAAACCAATTTTTTTATAAATCAATTCAATCCCAAAGAGGCATAATTTATGACAGAAGCTTTACTCCATTAGTTCTCAACAAACCCAGTTTTGACCTAATGTGTGATACCCAAACACTCAAAACCAACCAAAGGATCATTCAAGATTTAACGCTTATATTCAATATCCAAAAAGACAAACTTCTGGCAAGACTTAATGAAGCTCAAAAAGAGGAGTTTCTTGTAAAAGAAAATTTAGAATATCAAGAATTAATTCGCTTTGAAGGATTGTCCGAAAAATTTCCCGGATGCCACATTGAAAGAACAGAAAAAAGAGAATACTTAGATAGTTTAGTTTTTGCCCACGTTTTAGGTTATTGGCGAAAGAATGGCCCAAACGAAGGTTTGGAGCAGTTTTATGATGAGATATTAAAGTCGCAGCCAGGTAAGGTAGCTATAGAAAGAGATGCCAAAGGGAATGTGATATCAGAGAAAGTGGAAGAATTTCCAAAGCCTGGTAAGTCATTAGTTTTATGGTTAGACAAAGATCTTCAAAAAACTCTTTATGAGGCACTTGAAAAAAAACTTTCCGAACTTGGCGTTAGGAAAGCAGCTGCGGTGGCAATAGATCCAAATACAGGGGGAATTTTGGCAATGGTAAGTTTTCCCTCATATGATAATAATTTATTCGCCCAAGGTCTAAGTGAAGAAGAGTGGCAGAAGATTTTGAGCGACAAAACCCATCCTCTTTTAAATAGAGTTATTGGTGGAAAATATCTAACTGGTTCAACAATCAAGCCTTTAATTGCAGCAGCAGCCCTACAAGAAGGCATAATTTCCAAAAATACAAAAATAAACTGCAGGGGCCAAATAGTTGTTGAAAACCCCTGGTTTAAAGATAAACCGTTTATTTACAAAGATTGGAAAGTTCACGGAATTACAGATGTAAAAAAAGCAATTGCTGAATCATGTAATGTATTTTTCTATCTTGTTGGTGGGGGATACAAAAACTTTAAGGGTTTAGGAGTAGACTTGATTAATAAATACTTAAAACTTTTCGGCTGGGAAGAAAAACTTGGAATAGACCTGCCCGGGGAACAAAAAGGTTTTATTCCTGATAGAGCTTGGAAAAAGGAAAATTTTAAACCTCCTCTAAATATCTGGTTTCCAGGCGACACATATTATTTATCAATTGGGCAGGGCTATTTAACGGTAACTCCTCTTGAAGTTGTTGCCTCCTTTGCTGCAATTGCAAACGGTGGCAAACTTTTAAAACCAAGAATGGTCAAAGCAATTGTAGACGAGAAGAGAAATATAATAGAGGAATTTGAGCCAGAAGTTATAAGAGAAGGCTTTATTGACAAAAAAAATTTACAAATTGTAAGAGAGGGTATGAGAGAAGCGGTTGTTTATGGCTCAGCAACAATATTAAAAGATCTCCCAGTTAAAGTAGCTGCAAAAACTGGAACTGCGGAGTTGTCTAAAAAAGACCGCTATCATAACTGGGTAACAGTTTTTGCTCCCTACGATAATCCCAAAATAGTTTTGACAATTGTAGTAGAAGAGGTAAAAGGAATTCATCTTGCTGCTTTACCTGTAGCAAAAGAAGTTTTAGGGTGGTATTTTCAAGAAGAGCACAAACAAGAAGAATAAAATAAAAAAACCAGACCCCTGTCTAGGTCACGATAGATATTGACCACCAAAAAAAGTCAAAATTAAAATAAGGAACGAGAACCGTTCTCGATACATTGATTTAAGGTTTTTAAACCTATGCGGGTTGCGCATTACCCTCGCATCTTGCGTTTTTTTAATAATTATTGTAGATTAAAGATAATCTTAGCTCATTAAAAAGGAGGGCAAAGTGAAAGTTTTACCGTTTCTCTTGCCGGGGATAGTGGGGTTGATGATTATATATCTTGTTGGAGAAGTAGTCTTTCTTACGCTACGCCTTAAAGCATTAGATGATAGAGCGAGAAGGTTGCTTTTTAGAAGGCTTTGGGAAATTGCCCGTCAAATGGATTTAAGTATTGAGTTTTCCAAAGATTTTAAGGATGCGGCTGGAATATATATTCTCAACAAAAGAAAAATCGTTTTGCACCCGGAATTTGCAGATGATCCCTTTCTCTTTGCTCATGAAATAGGCCATCATATAGGCGTTAATCAAGATAACGATGAGACAGATCGGCGGGCAAATTTAATTGGCAGGCAGCTTATAGAATCCCTCTTGCCATGGTGGAGACGACGCTTCGGGAAATGGGTTTTGGATATTTATTTTGAGTGCTGAGAATGCTCAAT
>CAZTTZ010000047.1:0-4199 GCA_964616065.1 uncultured Candidatus Saccharibacteria bacterium
TTCCTCTTTTGTTTTAAGGATAATTTGTCTTTTCATTTTAAGGTCCGCAAAATTCTCTTAAATATCACAGCTGGAGGAGGTGCCGCACTTATTTTTACGACTTGATATTTTTGTTTTTTAAAATAATCAATTATTGGCAGAGTTCTCTCTTTATATTCTTTTATTCTTATTTTTATTGTCTCTGGATCATCTAACTTGCCCCTGCTTATTAATTTAGATCCATCCAGAGGACACTTTGTAAGTTTCTTTGTTTCTTCGTTATAGAGAATCGGGTGGCGCAGAAGTTTACAAATTCTCCGATGAGAGTTCCGCCAGATAGAAGCCTTTGGGGATAAGGCAAAAAGAATAATTTTAATATTTTTCTTGCCATAAAGCTTGTTTAAAAGTGGCATCATCTTTTTTGCCTCATACAAAGTTCTGGGAGAACCTGCAAAAACAATACCCTCCCCTTTTTCCGCCAATTCTTTTATTTTCTCCATTACCCAAAAAGTTACAAGAGGGGGCGAACATAAACCCCCAGTCTCCCAAATTTTCTTTTCATCAACTAAAGAATATTTTTTTCCTTCAATTACTACACACTCTCCTTTCTTTGCCTTCATTACCCTCTCTTCAATGATTTTACTTGTCTCAAAATAATAAAGACTAAGTTTGTCAGCCAAAAGAGTTGCCTGAGTTCCCTTGCCTGAGCCAGGCGGCCCAATAATAATTATCACTAATTTACTTGTTTTCATGCTAGCTTATTACTTAGCCATTGAATTGTTTAATAATTTAACTACTTAATCACTTGACTACTCAATCACTCGATAACTCGATCACTCAATCACTTATATCTTCTCATACTCTCTCATCTGCAACTGAGCATTTATCTGTTTTAAGGTATCAAGAACAACAGCCACAATAATCAAGACAGAAGTTCCTCCAATCAAGAAGCTGAAAGTTGTAATGCGAGTTAAGCCTTGAACAATTGATGGCATTACTGCAATAAGGCCCAAAAACAAAGCCCCTATAAATAAAATTCTATGCAGAATAAAAGAAAGATGTCTTGCTGTAGAAGCACCAGGTCTTATTCCTGGAATAAATCCTCCCATTTTCTGCAGATTTTGAGAAATCGCTTTGGGATCAAAAGTTACCATCGTATAAAAATAAGTAAAGGCAAAAACTAAAATAAAATATAATATTCCCCAGACAACCTGATTTTTGAAAAAATCTGCTACACTTTGGGCAATATTGCCTACAGTTCCTCCAACTCCGCTCAAAAAATTGGCAACCATTCCGGGAAAGAGTAAAACCGATAAAGCAAAAATTATAGGAATAACTCCTGCAGGATTGACATTCATAGGAAGATAAGTAGAAGCTCCTCCATACATTCTTATTCCTCTTACTCTTTTTGCATATGATACAGGCACATTTCTTCTTGCTTCGGTTACCAAAACAACTCCAAACACAATTAGAAATACAGCAAATATAAAGAAGATATATGATGGAAGTTGAGAAGGACTCCAGGTTAAAAGAGCCTGTCTTATTTCTGAGGGCATCCTAGCAACAATACCAGCAAAAATTAGTAACGAAACGCCGTTCCCAATACCTTTCTCTGTTATTAACTCTCCTAACCACATTAGAAAAACCGTACCGGCAGTAACAGTAATAATTGCACTTACAATTGTCCCTGGAGAAGCAAAAGAAATCGCTCCTTGCCGTTGCAACAAAGTAAGCATACCGTAGCCTTGCAAAACTGCTAATGGCACAGTTGCTATTCTTGCATATTGATTAAACCGTCTTCTTCCAGCCTCTCCCTCTTCCTTATACATTCTCTCAAGGGCTGGAAAAATTAGAGTAAGAAGTTGAAGAATGATAATTGCGGTAATATATGGTCCCAATCCTAACATTACAATAGAAATTCTTGAAAGTGTTCCCCCGGTAAAAACATTTAATAAACCGAACATTTGAAACCTCTCAAAAAACTCCTTTAAATTCTCGATGTTTATGCCTGGCACGGGAATATTTGCCATTATTCTGAAAACAACAAAAATCCCTAAAACAAAAAGGATTTTTTTTCTGAGATCTCTAATTTTGAAAACTTGAACCAACTTCTCAAACCTCATATTTATTTAATAACTTGATCACTTGATAACTCAATCACTTAGTAACTCGATCACTTACTCTATTGTACAATTTTTCCTCCAGCTTTTTCAATTTTTGATCTCGCAGATTCCGATAAAAAGCAGTTTTGAATGGTTAATTTTTTGCTTAGATTCCCCCTTCCTAAAATTTTTACTGGAGGAATTTGTCCTTTAATCTTTTTAATGATTTTTTTCTCTATTAAAACTTGAGGGGTTATAAGATCTCCATCTTTAAATTTCTTATCCAAAACTTCTACATTCACTACAGCTATCTCTTTTTTGAGAGAAGAAAATTTATATCCTCGTAATTTTGGATATTTCTTAAGAATTTGGCGAATTATAGGCTGCATCTTTCTGCCTGCCCTTGCTTTTTGACCTTTAACCCCCCTGCCACAATAGGTGCCTTTTTTACCACCTCTTCCAACCCTCTTTTTTTCTTTCTTTTTATGTTTTGGCTTTAACTGATGAATTTGCATATTTTTATCGAATTCTTTCTCTTTTAAGTTGACTTAATGCCTTAATAGTTGCCCGGGCGTTATTAATTTTGTTTCTTGTTGCTCCCAAAAGTTTGGATGAGATATTTTTAATTCCTGCCAGCTGACAAATTACTCTTACTGTCCCACCAGCAACCAAGCCTCTTCCTTGTCTTTGAGGTCTTAGAAGTATTTTTGCAGCACTAAATTTAGCTATAACTTCATGGGGAATGGTATCATTCACAATAGGGACTTCAATTATATTTTTCATTGCTCGTCTTTGCGCTTTCTCAACAGCCTGGGCCACATCCTGACCTTTCGCTACTCCAAAACCAACTTTTCCATTTTTGTTGCCAACCACTACCGCAGCCCTAAACCTAAGCTGTTTTCCACCAGCAGTCACCTTTGTCACTCTTCTAACTTCCAAAACCTGTGATTCAAATTTTTCTTCTGTATTTTGTTGTTCTTCTGGCATAACCCTAGTTTTAATCATTTATCATTTATCTAAAATTTCAACCCTCCTTCTCTTGCCCCTTCTGCTAACGCCTTTACTCTCCCATGATATTTATACCCACCCCTATCAAAAACTACTTTTTCTATCCCTTTTTCTTTTGCAACTTTTGCAATTAATTTTCCTACCTCATACGCTATGGCTACCTTTCTTGTCATTTCTTTTTTAAGTTTTACATTTTTGGGCAGCTTTAAATCTGATACTGCACCTAAAGTGTGTCCTTTTTCATCGTCTATTAATTGTGCATAAATATGTTTGTTAGATCTAAAAACACAAAGACGCGGGCGATCTTTTGTTCCAAAAATTTTCGCTCTCACCTTTTTGTGTCTTCTTTTTCTTTTTTCTCTTTTCTCTTTGATATCCATGATAAAAATCTCAAAATTCAAATCTCAAATCTCAAAATGAATAATTTTTAATTTTGAATTTTATTAATTTTGAATTTTGAATTGTCATTTTGCATTTTGAGATTTGCATTTTGCATTTCTACTGTGTTGTTCCAACTGCCTTTTTGCCGGGCTTCAGTTTTATTTTCTCTCCTAAATACCTAATTCCTTTGCCTTTATATGGATCTGGCGGTCTAACTTTCTTAATTCGAGCCGCAAACTCTCCAACCAATTGTTTGTTAATTCCCTCAATTGTAATAATATTTTTATCTATTGAAACTTCAATGCCTTCTGGAATTTCCATTTTCACAGGATGTGAAAACCCAACTTCCAAAACCAACTCATTACCCTCAAGCTTGGCTTTATATCCAATCCCCTGAATTTCCAATTGCTTTTTAAACCCTTTTGTTACTCCCTCAACTAAATTATTAATTAAACTTCTTGTTGTACCCCACAAAGCTTTTGTTTCTTTGGTTTGCATCTTTGGAAAAACCTCGATCTGCCCATTTTCAATCTTTATTCCAATTTCTGGCCTAATCTCAAGAGAAAAGTCACCTTTTGGACCCTTAACATAAATCGTATTACCCTCTAACTTTACCTCCACTCCTTCTGGTATTAAAATTGGTTTTTTTCCGACTTTGGACATGATAAAAATCTCAAAATTCAAATCTCAAATCTCAAAATGAATAATTTTGTATTTTATTAATTTTGA